>NZ_JBFBDY010000272.1:0-8571 GCF_040683475.1 Kitasatospora sp. NPDC093558
GCCGTGGCGCGGGCGGTCGACACGGTGTCAGGCTCGCTCCGGCATCCGGTTGACCAGGTGCCAGAGCAGTGCCGACAGCAGGACCGAACCGGTCGCGGCGGCGCCGGTCATAACCAGGATCTCCCGGTCGAGCAGGCTGCCGGAGAGCACTCCGACGAGGCCCGCACAACCACCCGCAAGGGTGAGCACCAACCGCCGGCGTTCCGACATCCGGGTGATCTCGACCCGGCGTCCCTGGCGGCCCGTCCAGGAGGTCAGGTGCCGGCCCAGCACCCATTCCCGGAACATCACCCAGAGGGACACGACGGTGCCCATGGTGCCCACCACGAGATACGCCGGATAACAGCCGAGGGTCCGTCGGATCCCGATTTGCAGGGCGGCCGTCCCGAACGTCAGTGCCACCATCACCAGGAACCACAGACCCATCCACCGGAATGCGTCGAAATGCGTGAACCTGGTGGCCAGCTGATAAAGCAGCGAGAGGTATCCGAAAGCCATCAGGGTGCTGTCCACGAGCATCGCGCCGAATACCCGGGTGAACCCCCAGCTGCGGAAGAACAGGCCGCGGTGCTTGTACAGCGCCTGCGCCCAGCCGGCCGCCCACCGGTGGGTCTGCGCCCAGTAGACGGACCAGGTGCCGGGGTCGCGCACGCAGACGTACGCGCCGGGCACGAATCCCGCCTTCCGTCCGGCGCGGTTCATCTTGAGCGCCAGTTCGACGTCCTCGCAGAGGCTGTCGGTGGACCAGCCGCCGACCGCCCGGACGGCCTCCGTGCGGTACACGCCCGCACAGCCGGAGAGCACGGCGACCCAGCCGTGCCACGACTCGACCGTCCGGGACATCCGGTGGGCCGCCGCCCACTCGATCGTGCGCGAGCGCTGGAACACGCCCTTCACGCTGTGCGGCGTGACGGACATGCAGACGCCTCCGTAGTCCTTCGCGCGGATGCGCTCCAGGCAGGTCTCCAGCGTCCGGTCGGTGGCGAAGTAGCTGTCCGCGTCGAGCAGGGCCACGAATTCGGTGGTCACCTGCGCGAGTGCGAGGTTGAGCGATTCCGGCTTGCTCCTGCGGTCGACCTCCAGCACGTCGGCGCCGCACCGCCGGGCGATCGCCGCCGTGTCGTCGGTGCAGGAGTCCGCGATGACGAGCACGGTCCGCGGGCCCGCCGTCTGGCCGAAGGCGGACCTCACCGCGTCCGCGATGAAGTCCGCCTCGTTGCAGGCCGGAATCAGGACGGTCAGCGATTCGGTCACCGCCTGGAAAACCACTTCACGGCCGCGCCGATCGCGGCGGCGGCACCGCCGGTCGCCAACAGCGCCAGCGAGGCGACGCCGGTGTGAGCGAGTCCGTACATAGTTGTTCCTCACTGAGTTGTCCGACTTTGTCTTCGGTGAAATTCGTGCCGAATTCGAAGGAATTTGCGAGCACCGGGCCACCGCCATAAACCCGCATTTTTTCTACCACGAACCGGACGGCCCGGGGCATTAACACACCAATCCGGATCCCGCCGGTCGGGGCGTCCTCCCGGAATTCATCCGGATGGCTCCGCCCGTGCGCGGACGGGTCGTCCGGCCTGGATCCTGGGCGGCATGGCTATCCGCATGCTGCTGGCGACGGCGGTGACGACCGCCGTGCTGCTGGCCGCCGTCCCCGCCGGGGCCGCACCCGCCGCTCCGCGGTCGGACGACACCACCGTCCTGCTGGACCGGTTCGCCACGTCGGACCTGGGACCGGGCCAGCGGTGGGGGTGGAAGAGCGGTGCGTACGCCCACTGCACCGACAACCCCAACAGTTGGAAACTCGACCGGTTGACCCAGGACGCCCTGAGCACGACCGACGGGCACCTGACCATCACCGCCAGCCACCGCCCGGACGGCGCCTGGGACACCGGGCTGCTGACCACCGGCGACTCCTGCGGCTCCGGAGGCGACGGGTTCCAGCTCCACACCGGCGACCTGGTGACGGTGCACGTCCGGCTGCCCGCGGCGGACACCGGCGCCTGGCCCTGCATGTGGACCTGGCGGGACGGCGCCAACGAGCTCGACCTGTTCGAGTGGTACGCCGACCACCCGGACCGGATCGAGTTCGTCAACCACGTCCGCCTGGCCAGCACCGTCTACTCCGGCCCGGAGATCGGCCCCGAACGCTGGGTGTACGTGGCCGTCCGGCTCGGTGCCGACAACGACACCTGGTACGTCGGCCCGTCCCGGGACCGGCTGACCCCGGTGTGGTCCGACGGGACGGGCGTCGGGCCGGACTTCGCCGCCTACCTGATCCTCAACCTCTCGATCGGGGACGGGACGTTCCACGCCCCGGCGTCCCGCACCGACCCCGTCACCATGGAGGTCGACCTGCTGAGCGTCGAACACCCCCCGGCCCCGGCCCCCGCTCAGCGCAGTTCCACCGGCGGCACCCGCCCGGGGGCCATCGCCTCCTCCCGGACCAGGCTCCCCCAGACCACCAGCCGGTAGAGCGAGGTGTACGCGGGCGTGCACGTCGTCAGGGTGATGTAGCGCCCCGGCGCGTGGTACGGCGAGCCGACGGGGACGGGCGCGATCACGCCCACGTCGTCCGGCGAGGTCTCCGGCAGCACGCCGTCGACCCGGTAGACGTACCAGCGGTCCCTGGTCTCGACCACCAGGGCGTCGCCCGGACCCACCCGGTCCAGGTCGTGGAACCTCGCGCCGTGGCCGTCCCGGTGCGCCGCGAGGGCGAGGTTCCCCTCCCCCTCCCACGGCGGCACCGAACGGTACGGCCACGTGTACACACCGGCCACGCCGTCCGCCAGGGTCTCCTCGTCCGTGCCCGGCCTGATCAGCACCTGGTAGTGCCGGCCCATGGCGGGCACGTGCAGGAAGCCGAGGTCGCCCCGGCCCCAGCCGGGGAGCGGTGCCGGGGTCTCCGCGGCCGCCGGCGGGGGCGCGGACGGGACGGCGGCCGACCAGCTGTCGCGCAGCCGCCCGGCGGCCCGGTCCGCCTGCCGGTCCGACACCACGTTGCTCCACCAGAGCGCGTACACCGCGAAGAGCGCCACCAGCAGGCCGAACGTCAGCAGCACGTCCCCGACGCCCCGGGCCACCGCCCGCCCCATCCCCACTCCCCTCGCCGCCACCGGACCGGCCGCCACTCCAGCGCCCCGTCCCGCCCGACCGCAAGCCGACACACGCCGCGGCGGCGTCTGTCCCCCGAACGCAGTAACGCGAAGAGGTCCGCCCGACGGCCGTCGCCGGGCGGACCTCTTCGTGGAACGGGCCCTACAGCACCTGGAGGTTCTTCCGCAGCTCGAACGGCGTCACCTCGGAGCGGTACTCCTCCCACTCCTGGCGCTTGTTGCGCAGGAAGAAGTCGAAGACGTGCTCCCCGAGCGTCTCGGCGACCAGCTCGCTGCGCTGCATCAGGTCGATGGCCTCGCCGAGGTTCTGCGGCATCGGCTGGATGCCCAGGGCGCGGCGCTCGGAGTCGGTGAGCGCCCACACGTCGTCGTCGGCGCCGGGCGGGAGCTCGTAGCCCTCCTCGATGCCCTTGAGGCCGGCCGCGAGCGTCACCGCGTAGGCGAGGTACGGGTTGCAGCCGGTGTCCAGCGAACGGACCTCGACCCGGGTCGAGCCCTGCTTGCCGGGCTTGTACATCGGCACCCGGATCAGCGCCGAGCGGTTGTTGTGACCCCAGCAGATGTACGACGGGGCCTCGCCGCCGGCGCCCGCGGTGCGCTGGGAGCCGCCCCAGATGCGCTTGTAGGAGTTCACCCACTGGTTGGTGACGGCGGCGGTCTCGGCGGCGTGCTTCAGCAGGCCGGCGATGAAGGAGCGGCCGACCTTCGAGAGCTGGTACTCGGCGCCGGACTCGTGGAACGCGTTGCGGTCGCCCTCGAACAGCGAGAGGTGGGTGTGCATGCCCGAGCCGGGGTGGTCGGAGAACGGCTTCGGCATGAAGCTCGCGTGCACGCCCTGCTCCAGCGCGACCTCCTTCATGACGAGCCGGAAGGTCATGATGTTGTCGGCCGTCGACAGCGCGTCGGCGTAGCGCAGGTCGATCTCCTGCTGGCCGGGCGCGCCCTCGTGGTGGGAGAACTCCACCGAGATGCCCATCGACTCCAGCATCGTGATCGCCTGGCGGCGGAAGTCGTGACCCACGCCGCGCGGCGTGTGGTCGAAGTAGCCGGACTGGTCGGCGGGGATCGGCGGGGTGCCGTCACCCGGCAAGTTCTTCAGCAGGAAGAACTCGATCTCGGGGTGCGTGTAGAACGTGAAGCCCTGCTCGGAGGCCTTCTCCAAGGTGCGCTTGAGGACGAAGCGCGGGTCGGCGAAGGAGGGCGAGCCGTCCGGCATCAGGATGTCGCAGAACATCCGCGCGGTGCCCGGCGTCTCCGAGCGCCACGGGAGGATCTGGAAGGTGGTCGGGTCCGGCTTGGCGATCATGTCGGACTCGTAGACCCGGGCGAAGCCCTCGATCGCCGACCCGTCGAAGCCGATGCCCTCCTCGAAGGCCTGCTCCAACTCGGCCGGCGCCACCGCGACCGACTTGAGGAACCCGAGCACGTCGGTGAACCACAGCCGGACGAACCGGATGTCACGCTCCTCGAGCGTCCGAAGCACGAACTGCTGCTGCTTGCCCATGGGGACAGTCTCACCTCTGCTCTTTACGCTCGTGTTACGCGCGGAAGACCCCCGAAAGACCCAGGGGAAGCGACTGCCCCCATCATGGCCGATCATCGGCCCCGACGGCAGTGCCGACCCCCCTGCCGTCCCCCTCGCCGCCGTCCCGCCGACCCCCTGCCAGGACATTGCGTCAGATCGACGATTACACTGTGAGCCATGCCCAATCTCCGTCTCGCCCTGAGCCAGATCGACCCCTGGGTCGGTGACCTCGCCCGCAACAGCGATGAGGTGGTGCGCTGGACCAAGCAGGCCGTGGACGCCGGCGCCCAGCTGGTCGCGTTCCCCGAGATGGTCCTGACCGGCTACCCGGTCGAGGACCTCGCGCTGCGCCGCTCCTTCGTCGAGGCGTCCCGGGCCGCGCTGGTCGAACTGGCCGGGCGGCTGGCCGCCGACGGGCTGGGCGAGGTACCGGTGGTGGTCGGCTACCTCGGGCGCTCCGAGCACGCCTCCCCGCGCCTGGGCCGCCCGGCCGGCTCGCCGCAGAACTGCGCGGCCGTGCTGCACCGGGGCGAGGTGGTGACCCGCTTCGCCAAGCACCACCTGCCCAACTACGGCGTGTTCGACGAGTTCCGCTGGTTCGTCCCGGGCGACCAGCTGCCGGTGCTGCGGGTGGACGGCGTCGACGTCGCCCTGGCGATCTGCGAGGACATCTGGCAGGACGGCGGCCGGGTCACCGCCGCCCGCGAGGCCGGGGCCGGCCTGCTGCTGGTGATCAACGGCTCGCCGTACGAGCGGAACAAGGACGACCAGCGCCTCGACCTGGTGCGCCGCCGCGCCGCCGAGGCCGGCTGCACCCTGGCGTACGTCAACATGGTCGGCGGCCAGGACGAGCTGGTCTTCGACGGCGACTCGGTCGTCGTCGGCGCGGACGGCGAAGTCCTGGGCCGCTCCCCGCAGTTCGAGGAGCACCTGATGGTGCTGGACCTCGACCTTCCCGCCGCCGGCAGCGACCACACCGACGGCCTGCTGCTGAGCGACGGCCTGCACCTGGTCCGCACCGAACTGGACGGCGGGCCGCGGCCCGTCCCCGCCGAGAAGCTGGCCGCCGAGGTGGCGCCGCGGATCTCCGACGAGGCCGAGATCTGGGCCGCGCTGGTCTCCGGCACCCGGGCGTACGTCGCCAAGAACGGCTTCCGCTCGGTGCTGATCGGCCTCTCCGGCGGCATCGACTCGGCACTCGTCGCCTCGATCGCGGTCGACGCGATCGGCGCCGAGAACGTGCACTGCGTCTCGATGCCGAGCCGCTACTCCTCCGAGCACTCCAAGGACGACGCGGCCGACCTGGCCCGCCGCACCGGCCTGCACTTCCGGACGGTCTCGATCGCCCCGATGTTCGACGCCTACCTGGGCGCCACCGAACTGACCGGCCTGGCCGAGGAGAACCTGCAGTCCCGCCTGCGCGGCACGCTGCTGATGGCGATCTCCAACCAGGAGGGGCACATCGTGCTCGCGCCCGGCAACAAGAGCGAACTGGCGGTCGGCTACTCGACCCTGTACGGCGACTCGGTCGGCGCGTACGGCCCGATCAAGGACGTCTACAAGTCGCTGATCTTCCGCCTCGCCCGCTGGCGCAACGAGGAGGCCGAGCGCCGCGGCGAGGTGCCGCCGATCCCGGAGAACACGATCCGCAAGCCGCCGTCCGCCGAACTGCGCCCGGACCAGGTGGACACCGACTCGCTGCCCGACTACGACCTGCTGGACAGCGTGCTGGCCCGCTACATCGAGGGCGACGAGGGCCGGGACGCGATCGTCGCGGCCGGCTTCGACCCGGCGGTCGTGGACCGGGTGGTGCGCCTGGTGGACACCGCCGAGTACAAGCGGCGCCAGTACCCGCCGGGCCCGAAGATCTCGGTCAAGAACTTCGGCCGGGACCGCCGCCTGCCGATCACCAACCGGTGGCGCAGGGGCTAGGACACGCCCTAGTTGTACGCGTAGGCGGCGGCCACCGCGAGGTGGTCGCTGCCGTCCCGGGGCAGGGTGCGGGAGTCGACCGGGCGCAGGCCGCCCTTGCTCATGATCTGGTCGATCCGCGCCATCGGGAAGGACGACGGCCAGCTGAAGCCGAAGCCGTCCCCGGCCGCGCCCTGCGCCGAACGCATCTGCGAGGTGACGGGCGCCAGGCTGCGGTCGTTCATCGTGCCGTTGAGGTCGCCGAGCAGCAGCACCTTCTTGAGCCGCTCGGCCTCGATCGCGTCCCCGAGGGCCTGCGCGCTGACGTCCCGCTGGGCGACGGTGAAGCCGCCCTCGGCCTTCAGGCGGACGGACGGCAGGTGCGCGACGTACACCGCGACCGGGCCCTGCGGGGTGGTGACCTCGGCCCGGAAGGCGCGGGTCCAGCCCATCTTGAGGTCCACCGGCTGGACGTCGGCGATCGGGTACTTCGACCACAGGCCGACGGTGCCCTCGACCGCGTGGTACGGGTACGCGGGGGCGAGACCGGTCTCGTAGCCGCGCAGCGCCTTGCCGGCCAGCTCCTGGAGGGCGACGATCTGCGCGCCCGAGTCCACCAGGCCGCGGACGGTGCCCGGCACGTCGGTGTTGCCGGCGGCCACGTTGTGGGTGACCACCGTCCAGTCGCCCTTGCCGCCGCTCTTGTCGGTGAGCAGGCCGCCGAACAGGTTGGCCCAGAGCACCACCGGCACCAGCAGGGCGATCAGCGCGGTGGCCGAGCGCCGCAGCAGGGCCGGCACGAGGAGCACCGGCACGGCCAGGCCGAGCCAGGGCAGGAACGTCTCCAGGAGGCTGCCGAAGTTGCCGGGGCTGTTCGGCACGTCGGCGTGGAAGCCCAGCAGCAGGCCGGTGAGCAGGGCCAGCGCGGCCACGACGAGGCCGCGCCGCCACGTGGTGGCACCGCGCCCGTCCCGGCCCCACCGGCGCAGGCCCAGGAACCGGCCGCCCAGGTCCCCTCGGACGGGCGCGGCGCCCGCGGGGGCCGGGGCGCTCTCCTCGCCCCTCACCCGGTCGGTCCTGTCCGCCTGCGTCATCCGTGGCTCCCGTTCGCTCGTGCCCTCGCCGGTCCGCCGCCCGGCCCGTGGGGGCCGGCCCATCTGGGTATGGGCTATGTGCCGGACTGGTGCCGGTTTGATCGCATCCCGGCTCAGCCTATGCCGGGACAGACGCGGGTCTGCCGGAGCGGGTTCCGGCGTGGCCCGCTTTGGTGAGCGAGGCCACGCCGGGGGGCGGGCGGGAACGGATCGGGACCGGACGGGGACGAACCGGCGCTCAGGCGCGCGGCGAGAGGCCGTCGAGCAGGGCGTCGATCATCTTGGCGGCCAGCTCCGGGTCCTCCAGGTCGGAGTCGTCCCACAGGATGCTGCGGTAGAGGATCGGGCCCATCAGCAGGTCGCCGAGCAGGTCGATGTCGAGGTCGGCGCGGAGCACGCCCTCGTCGACGGCGCGTTGCACGAGCGCGAGCGCCGCCGCGCGCCGGGGCCGCACCACGCGCTCGTAGTAGGCGTTGTGCAGCTCGGGCAGGCTGTGCATCTGGCCGAAGGCGGCCTTGAGGATCCAGCGGCTGCGCTTCGCGAGGCCGCGCCGCCGCATGTAGTCGATCATCTCGACCAGGTCGTCCCTGGCGCTGGCGCCGGTCGGCTCCGGCATCGCGATCTCCAGCCGGCTGACCACGTCGACCAGCAGGGCCTCCTTGTTGGGCCAGCGCCGGTAGATGGTGGCCTTGCCGACGCCCGCGGCGGTGGCGATGCCCTCGATGGTCAGCTCGGACAGCGTCGCACCACCGGCCATCAGGTCCTCGACCGCGGTGAAGATGGCCAGCTCGGCGGCCTCGCTGCGCGGACGGCCGCGGCGGACGGCCGCGCAGGGCGGCGCGGCCTCGGCGGTCGGGGTGTCCGTCTTCATCCCGCTGGTCTCCCTGGATGTGCGCGGGCGCGAGGGCGCCGTTCCGTTGTCTCCCAT
>NZ_JBFBDY010000273.1:0-8568 GCF_040683475.1 Kitasatospora sp. NPDC093558
CGGAGTCCGGGTCACGCACCGTCCCTGGGCGGCCCGGAGTTCAGGGAACGGAGGAAGAAGGGGCTGCCGGTCTCCGTCAGACCGGGCGGGCCGCCAGCTCCTTGGCCGCGCGGGCGCAGTCGCGGGCGATGCGGTCCTCGTTGACGGTGGTCAGCTGGCCCTTCTCGACGACGGCGTTGCCGTTGACGAAGAGGACGGACAGCGGCGGCAGCGCGCCGAAGGTCAGGGCCGCGACCGGGTCGGCGATGGACGAGTGCATGATCCCGTCGATCTTCCACAGCGCCAGGTCGGCGAGCTTGCCCACCTCGATGGAGCCGATCTCGTTCTGCCGGCCGAGCACCCGCGCGCCGCCCATGGTGCCCAGGCGCAGCGCCTGGCGCCCGGTGAGGGCGGTCGGGTAGCCGTGCAGGCGGTTGATGAGCAGGGCGTTGCGCAGCTCGGTGCCGAGCTCGCCGGACTCGTTGGACGCGGTGCCGTCGACGCCGAGGCCGACCGGTACGCCGGCCTTGATCATGTCGGGCACGCGCGCGATGCCGGCCGCCAGGCGGGCGTTGGAGGACGGGCAGTGGGCGACGCCGGTGCCGGTCTCGGCGAACTTGGCGATGTCGGAGTCGTTCATGTGGACGCAGTGCGCCATCCACACGTCCTCGCCGAGCCAGCCGACCGACTCGAAGTAGTCGGTGGGGCCCATGCCGAACAGTTCCTTGCAGAACTGCTCCTCCTCGGCGGTCTCCGAGCCGTGGGTGTGGAGGCGGACGCCCTTGCGGCGGGCGAGTTCGGCGGACTGCCGGAGCAGGTCGGTGGAGACGGAGAACGGGGAGCAGGGCGCGATGGCGACGTGCAGCATCGAGCCGAAGGAGGAGTCGTGGTACTTGTCGACGGCTGCCTCGGAGGCGGCGAGGATGTCGTCGAGCTCCTCGACGGCGTGGTCCGGGGGCAGGCCGCCGTCCTTCTTGCTGCGGTCCATGGAGCCGCGCAGGGCGGTGAAGCGCAGGCCGAGTTCCTGGACGGCCTCGACGGAGGCGCCGAGGACGTCGCCGCCGTCCTTGGGGAACACGTAGTGGTGGTCGGAGGCGGTGGTGCAGCCGGACTTGAGGAGTGCGGCGGCGGAGCCCTGGCTGGCGGCGTGGACGAGCTTCTCGTCGATGCGGGCCCAGGTGGGGTAGAGGGCGACGAGCCAGTCGAACAGGATGTTGTCCTGGGCGAGGCCGCGGGTGATCCACTGGTAGAAGTGGTGGTGGGTGTTGACCAGGCCGGGGGTGACGAGGTGGCCCTCGGCGTTGATCCGGCGCACGACGTTGTCCAGCCAGGCGGGGGCGGGGCCGCTGCCGACCGATTCGATCGTGTTGCCGAGGATGACCACGTGGCCGCGGGCGTACTCGGTGTCGTTGGCGTCGACCGTCGCGATGGCGGCGTTCTCGATGACGATCCGCTGGTCGGCGGGTGGGGGCTGGACTGCCATGGTGTTGCTCCTATGGGGGAGGACGGGGCGCAGGCGGGGCGCGCGTCGAGCGGGCACGCGCCCCACCTGCCGGTCAGGACGGTGTCACCGTCGGCACCGTCGTGCCGGGTGGCTCGCCGGCCGCGGTGCGGCGGGCGGTCCCGACGTGGTGGAAGAGAAGGTTGAGCAGGACGGCCGTCACGGTGCCGGCCGAGATCCCGGAGTGCATCAGGGTGCGGACGGCCTCGGGGAAGGAGTCGTAGAACGTCGGTACGGCGATCGGCACGATGCCGATGCCGAGCGCGACCGACACCAGGATGGTGTTCGAGCCGGACTCCATGCCGGCCTCCGCGAGGGTGCGGATGCCGCTGGCCGCGACCGTGCCGAAGAGCACGATCCCGGCCCCGCCGAGGACGGGTTGCGGCACGAGGGAGACGAGCGACCCGAGCACGGGGAAGAGCCCGAGCAGGATCAGGATGCCTCCGCCGGTCGCGACGACGTAGCGGCTGCGGATCTTCGTCAGTGCCACGAGCCCGATGTTCTGGGCGAAGGCGCTGGCGGCGAAGCCGTTGAAGACCGGGCTGAGCGCGGTGGCCAGTCCGTCGGCGCGCAGGCCGGCGGCGAGCGTGGGTTCGTCGGCCTCGCGGTCGACTATTCGGCCGAGCGCGAGCATGTCGGCGGTGGACTCGGTCATCGAGACCACCATGACGATGCACAGCGAGACGATGGCGGCGGCGTCGAACTCGGGGGCGCCGAAGTGGAACGGGGAGGGGAGCGCGAAGACCTTCGCGTCCTTGACCGGGCCGAAGTCGGCGAGGCCCAGCGGGAAGGCGATCAGGGTGCCGACCGCCAGGCCGACGAGCAGGGAGAGCTGCTGCCAGAAGCCGCGCAGCAGCCGGTTGCAGAGCACCACCGCGACGAGGGTGATCGCGGCGAGGCCGATGGCCCGCATGGAGCCGTATCCGGGGGCGCCCGGCGAGCCGCCGCGCGCCCAGTTGACCGCCACCGGCAGCAGGGACACCCCGATGAGGGTGATCACGGTGCCCTGGACGACCGGGGGGAAGAACCGGATGAGCTTGCAGAAGTAGGGTGCCGCGAGGAAGCACAGGAGCCCCGCGACGATCACCGCGCCGAAGATCACCGGGAGGGCGTGCTTCGGGCCGTGCTCGTTGGCAATGGCGATCATGGGCGCGACGCCCGCGAACGACACGCCGTTCACGAACGGCAGCCGCGCGCCGATCTTCCAGACGCCGAGGGTCTGGAGCAGGGTGGCCAGGCCCGCGGTGAACAGGCTGGCCGAGATGAGCAGGGCGAGTTCGGCGGGGGAGAGCCCCACGCCGGCGCCGACGATGAGCGGGGGTGCGACGACTCCCGCGTACATCGCGGCGACGTGCTGGAGACCGGTGGAGACGAGCTTCACCGGGGACAGCAACTCGTCCACGGGGTGGGTCCCGGGCCCGGACGGTTCACCGGGGAGGCGTGCTGACGCGCCGTCCGGGCCGGGTGTTCTTGCAGGGGTGGAACCGCCGTCGGTGGTGCTGGTGTTGCTGGGTGCCATGTCGAGCCCCTCTTGTGCCCGCGGCTCCCGGCGCGCCCGTGGCGCTGGAGACTGCCGGATACTTCCCTGGCCGAGGGCGGGACGGCGGTGCAAGAGTCCCTCGGCCGGCCTCTCCAGTGCCCCGGGCCGGCCGCCGTGAGGCAGGCACGAACTCCGGTGGGTGGGGGTGGAGAAACACGTGGAACAGGTAGTGACAAGGGTGGTGCAACTGGTGGTGCAGGGGGTACTGCAGACCGCCCGGTCTCGGCCGGCCGCTGAGGGCCGGTGGGTGCGGCGATGCCGGGCGGTGTCCATGGTGGGTGAGGTCAGACGACCGGGATGACCGGGACGACGCCCTCGCGGTGCACGGTGCCCTCGATGAGGCCGTACATGCGGTCGGCGGCGTAGTAGACCTCGTTGTCGTTCTTGAGGCCGAAGGGCTCCAGGTCGACGAGGAAGTGGTGCTTGTTGGGCAGCTCCAGGCGGACCTCGTCCACCTCGGAGCGGTTATTGAGGACCCGGGTGCCCATCGAGTGCAGGGTCTGCTGCAGCGAGTAGGAGTAGGTCTCGGCGAAGGCCTCCAGCAGGTGCCGCTTCACGTGGGTGTAGGAGCGGTTCCAGTTGGGCTGGGCCTCGCCGTCGCGGCCGCTGTAGCCGTACTTCCAGCGGGCCGTCACCTGGGTGGCGAGGATGCGGTCGTAGGCTTCCTGCAGGGTGGTGTACTTGTCCTTGATGTAGCCCCAGAACTCCGAGTTGGTGGAGTTCATGACGATGAGGTCCTTGAGGCCGGAGATGACCTGGACGGTCTCGCCGTCGTAGACGATCTCGGTGGTGCGGGTCTCCTGGCCGCTGCGGACGAAGGAGTGGCCGACCTCCTCCGAGCCGATGAAGCGGGCCGAGTTGTCCGGGGTCTTGATCCGGTCCCAGGCGTACTCCTCGATCCGGATGCGGGCGCTGTGGACGACGCCGCGCTCGGTGTCGTCGACGAAGTGCCGCGCGAGGATGATGCCGAAGGCCTCGGCCGACTCGATCCCGTACTCCTTCGCGAAGGCGTACACGGTGTTCTTGGTGGTGTCGGTGGGCAGGCAGTTGGCGTTGGAACCGGTGAGGTGGACGTCCTCGAACTCGCCCTGGAGGGAGACCGAGACGTTCAGGTCCTTGATCTCGTGCCGGGTGGAGTCGCGGTAGACGCGTACGATGCGGTTCTCCGCCTTGCCGTACTGGTTCTGACCGAGCACGTGGGCCATGACTTTGGCTCCTTGAGCTTCCAGGTCGGTCTACTAGCTTCCGCGGTAGACCGAGTATCCGAACGGGTTCAGCAGCAGCGGCACGTGGTAGTGGTGCTGCTCGGGCGCGACCGTGAAGACGATCGAGACCTCGGGGAAGAACGGCTTCTCCTCGGACTTCCGCGCGTAGTACGCGGCGGTGTCGAAGAGCAGCCGGACGACCGAGCCCGCCTCCACGGCCGGCAGGTCCTTGGCCCGGCCGTCGGAGTCCGTGGCGGAGGTGCCGAGCACCGTCCAGCCACCCTCGGTGTGCAGTGCGAGCTCGACGGGGACACCCTCGGCCGGGCGGCCGAGGCTGGTGTCGAGCACGTGGGTGGAGATGCCAGTCATGGGTGAAGTGACCTTACTGATGGCAGATGTGGGGATGCTTCGACGAGCGCGGTACGGCCCCGATGATCTGATGGGTCGTCAGAAACGAGGATCCGTGGAGTCGGTGGACGGCCGGACCGGGAGCGGAACTGACGATACGTCAGAACGGCTCAGGACTCGTCGAGCAGCCGGTTGATGCGGATGTCGTTGATCTTGCGCAGTTCGCCCCGGACGATCTCCGCCTCGGTGGCGGGGTCGTTGGGGTGGCGCTCGCGCAGGGCGGCGAGCATGGTGGCCGCGGTACGGCCGGTCGCGCAGATCAGGAACACGTGGCCGAACTTCGCCTCGTAGGCGGCGTTGGCCTCGTGCAGTTCGTCGAGGAGCGCTTGGTCCACGCCCTGGATGCCGGCCTGCTCCCGCTCGGAGGTGGCGTCGCCCGCCTTGGGCTTGCCGATCCGGGCGTGGCCGGCCATCGCGTCGTGCAGGTCCGCGACCGTCAGCGACTGCATCGCCGCCGCGTTGGCGGCGAGCAGGGCGCTGCGGTCCGACCAGGGCTTGGCCTCCGCGACGGCGGCGGCCCAGCGGGGACTGGAGCAGATCTCCAGCAGGATCGCCTCAAGCTCGGCGGCGTCGGCCGCCGCGAGGGAGTCGAGGGCGTGGGGGTGGTTGGTCACAGGTGGACCTCCTGAAGAGTGGTGCCACCCGCACAAGCTAGATCGGCCCCACCCGGCCGTCAACACTTTGTTTAACGGTTGGTGGTTACGTTTTGGACCGGCCCGTGTTGCCGGGCCGTTTCGTGTGCGATTAGCCAAGTGTCCCCCGCCGGGGGCTGATCCACACTGGACCGCAACCGGCGGGGCCGCCCGTCTTCTCGGGAGGTTCTGCTCAGGAGGGCTTCGAGCCGTCCTGGCGGTTGAGGTAGTTGTACACGGTGAACCGGCTCACGCCGAGCGCCGAGGCGACCGTCTCGACCCCGTGGCGGACGGTGAAGGCGCCGCGCTCCTCCAGGAGGGCGACGACCCGCTGCTTCTCCCAGCGGTCCAGCTCGGCCAGCGGGCGGCCCTCGAACTGGCGGGTCATCTCGGCCAGCAGCCGGTCCAGCGCGCTGCTCAGGTGCGGCAGCCGGACGGCGAGCGCCGGGGCGCCCTCCCACTCCAGGACGACGTCCTCGGTCTTCGCCTCGTCCAGCGGGACGGGCGTGGCGCCGACCGCGTCCAGCAGCGGCTTGATCGCCGCGGCGAGCGGGTGTTCCACGTGCCCGGTCACGGCGTACCGCCCTCCTCGTCCGCTGCGTCGCCGGTGGCATCGCCGGCGGCCTCGCCGTCGCCCAGCACGCTGACCTGGACCGAGATCCGGGTCGCGCCGGCGTCCAGGGTCTCGCGCAGCAGCCTGGTCACCGCGGTGAGGACCTGGTCGGCCTCGCCCTCGGCGCCGGTCCCGAAGGGGCCGACCGAGACGGCCAGCCCGGCCTCGTCGACGACCTTGCGAGCCGCCGCGGCGTGCTCGGGGAACGTGTCCAGCTCGAACGGTTCTGTCGTGAACTCCACCATCAATCGCACTCGCTCACTGTAGCGAGCGGAGGTGGGACGGGGCAGGGCCTGGGTGATCGGACAGCGTCCGGCCCCTCCCGGAGGGCTTTCCAGGCCACTTCAACAAATTGTTGCGGCGGTCTTGACAGTCGATCGGCGGGCCGGAGATGCTTCCACCAAGCAGAATCCCTCTTCCGGATTGTGGAAGTTGAGGATGTCGGAAGAGAGTGAGAGGTGAGTGACGTGACGGCCGCTTCCCGGCACAGCTTCACGGTCAACCTGTCGATCCTGTTCGGTGAACTCCCGCTGCTGGAGCGCCCGGCCGCGGCCGCCGCCGCCGGCTTCACGGCCGCCGAGCTCTGGTGGCCCTTCGGCGAGGAGCACGACCCGTCGCAGGCCGAGCTGGACGCGCTCCGCAAGGCCTTCACCGACGCGGGCGTACGCCTCACCGGCCTCAACTTCCTGGACGACCTCACCAAGGGCGTCCGCGGTACGGTCTCGGTGCCGGCCGACAAGGAGCGGTTCCGGGCCAACGTCCCGGTCGCCGCCGAGCTCGCCGCCTCGCTCGGTGCCACCGCGCTCAACGCGCTGTACGGCAACCGGATCGAGGGCGTCGACCCGGCCGAGCAGGACGAGCTCGCGCTGGAGAACCTGGTGCTGGCCGCGAAGGCCGCGCACGAGATCGGCGCGATCCTCCTGATCGAGGCCCTCAATGTGGTCGAGTCCCCGGACTACCCGCTGGTGTCGGCCCCCGCCGCGGTCGAGATCGTCGACAAGGTCAACGCGGCCACCGGGCTCGGCAACGCCAAGTTCCTGTGCGACCTCTACCACCTGGCCAAGAACGGCGAGGACCTGGCGGGCGTCATCGACGCCTACGCCGACCGCATCGGCCACGTGCAGATCGCCGACAACCCGGGCCGCAACGAGCCCGGCACCGGCGAGCTGGACTTCGAGGACCTCTTCGCCCGCCTCACCGCCGCCGGCTACACCGGCTCGATCGGCCTGGAGTACCGCCCCTCCACCGGTGTCAGCGCCGACAGCTTCGGGTGGCTGCCGCGCGAGCTGCGCGCCGCCAAGTAGCGCCGCGCCGCGAAGTAGCACGGCGCCCAGCACCGCGCAGCGCAGCGACACCGCGCCGCCGGCGCGACCGGGCCCCGCCCGGCGGGCCGGCCACCACCCAGACCTCCCCACCTACGTACAAAGGAACGACGCGATGAGCCGCAAGATCGCCTTCGTCGGCCTCGGCATCATGGGCAAGCCCATGGCCATCAACCTGGTCAAGGCCGGGCACGACGTCACCGGTTTCGACCTCTCCCAGGCCTCGATCGACGCCGTCGTCGCCGCCGGCGGCCGGGGTGCCGCCAGCATCGCCGAGGCCGTGAAGGACGCCGAGGTCGTCATCACCATGGTCCCGGCCGACCCGCACGTCGAGGCGGTCATCCTCGGCGAGGGCGGCGTGCTGGAGAGCGTGAAGGCCGGCACCCTCGTGATCGACATGTCCTCGATCACCCCGCAGACCTCCATCAAGGTCGGCAAGGCCGCCGTGGAGAAGGGCGTGCGCACCCTGGACGCCCCGGTGTCCGGTGGCGAGGCCGGTGCCGTCGAGGCCGTCCTGTCGATCATGGTCGGTGGCGAGGCCGCGGACTTCGCCGAGGCGAAGCCGCTGTTCGACGCCCTCGGCACCACGGTCATCCACGTCGGCCCGGCCGGCGCCGGCCAGACCGTCAAGGCCGCCAACCAGCTGATCGTGGCCGTCAACATCCAGGTCCTGGCCGAGGCCGTGGTGTTCCTGGAGAACGCTGGCGTCGACCTCGCCGCCGCGCTCGACGTGCTCGGCGGCGGCCTGGCCGGCTCGACCGTGCTCAACCGCAAGAAGGCGAACATGCTCAACCGCGAGTTCGCCCCCGGCTTCCGGATCGACCTGCACCACAAGGACATGGGCATCGTCACCGACGCCGCCCGTGCCGTGGGTGCCGCGCTGCCGGTCGGCGCCGTGGTGGCCCAGCTGGTCGCCTCCGCCCGCGCCAACGGCGACGGCTCGCTCGACCACTCGGCGCTGCTGCGCGGCGTCGAGCGGCTCTCGGGCCGCGAGGTCAAGTAACCCGCCGGGCTCCCCGTAGGAGCCCGGACAGACTCCTCCTGGTGGCGTGTACCTATCCGGTCGTGCCCGCGCCACCAGGAGGCCAGGCCCGACCGGCAGCCGGGCCGGGGCTCATCCGCCCGCCTGCCGGTCGACCCAGCCGGTGACGCGTCCTCCCTGTCGGGGGCACTTCGGTCGTGCCAGTGACGCGTCGCCCGGCCCCCTCCCTGCCGAGGGGAGCCCCTCGTACGTCGGAAGCGGGACGAGGGGAACGGCGGGAGGGGGCCGCCCCCCGGGGCCTCTGGCCCTATGGGGCCACCCCAGCACCGCCCGGGATTCGCCCGGCATCGTCCGGGCAGGGGATGGCACCCCCGGGCCGCCCGGGC
>NZ_JBFBDY010000274.1:0-8492 GCF_040683475.1 Kitasatospora sp. NPDC093558
GCCGCCCCCCCCCGCCCCGGCCGGCCCCCCCCACGGCAGTGTCCCAACCTTCTGCGCAGGAAGTCGGCCAGGTCGACTTCCTGCGCAGAGGGGCTTTTGGATGAGACGGCTTCGGCTCGTGGGACGTCGATGCGCAACCCCATCTCGTCGGGGAGCCCGTTGAGCACCTGGCGAAGCCCGCCTACCGTCCGTTCCCGGACCTCAGTCCCAGTCGATCCGCTGGCCCTCGGAGCTGACGGCCATCCGCAGCCGCTCGCCGGTGGGCTCGCCCGCGACGCGCCACCGGGTGATCAGCTCGGCCACGGAGTCCCAGAGCCGCACCGGCCCGCCTTGCCGGACCAGCCAGCGGCCCGCGTCCTCGAACACCACCGCCCATGACCCGCCCTCCACGTCCACCAACACGTGTTCGGTGCGCCCGTTCCGGGGCATGGCGAAGTACTGCGCCGTTGGCGCCGCGAACTGCGCCACGAACCGGGCCGCCCACTGGTCGAGCACGTCGGCGCCGATGCTCGCCGGACGGGCCTCGCCCTGGTCGAGCGCGGGCAGCATGCCGAGCGGCGGGGGCATGTGCGGGCGGGCGAGCATGAACGACACCCCGCCGCCGAGCACCGGACCGGCTGCCGTGCCGTCCTCGGCCACAGTGAGCCGCACCAGCTCGGAAGCGTTCATCCAGCCGCCCACGGTCGCCAGGATTTCGCCGCCCGGCCGGGTCTGCGCGATCCACTCGGCCGGAACCTTCCGGACCCCGCACGTGGCGATGATCCGATCGTACGGAGCCCCCTTGGCGTAGCCGGCGAGCCCGTCACCGGCCACCAGCTCGGGCCAGTAGCCGAGTCCGCCCAGCGCCACGGATGCCCGGGCCGACACGTCCGTGTCCACCTCGATCGACGTCACCTGGTCGTCGCCAAGGACGCGCGTCAGCAACGCAGTTGAGTATCCGGTGCCGGTGCCCACCTCCAGCACCGACATGCCGGGCCGAACGCGCAGGTCTTCGAGCATCCGGACCACCAGGCCGGGCAGCGTCGAAGAGGACGTGGGCACCTGCGCCAACCGGCCCTCTACCTGCCGGGGCACCACGCAGCCGGCGAGCTGCGTCACCAACGTGTCGTCCTCGTACACGCGGCCGATCAGCTCGGGCGACCTCTCCAGCGACACGGGCCGATACCACCCGTCGCCGTCGTACTCGAACCAGCCGTCCCGCAGGAATGCCTCACGCGGGACGGCCAGCATCGCCGCTTCCCACTCGGCGGTCAGGATCACCCCCACTTCCTTGAGCTGTGCGGCCAGCACCGCCCGCAGCCCTTCGGACTCCTTCACCCGGTTACTCCGTTCTCCAGAACATCGGCGATGGCGGACGTGATCGGCAGGCCCGCCGCGTGCTCCAACCACGCCCATTGGCCGTTCGGGTTGCACTCCAGGAACCACCATTCACCATCGGGGGACACGGCGAAGTCGAACGCCCCGAAGCGCAGCCCGAACTCGCTGAGGAACCGAAGCAGAGCGGCCCGGACCGGTTCGGGGCAGTCGACGGGTTCGTACGCCAGGTTCCGGTATTCGCTGCGCCAGTCGACCACCCCGGGAGGGGCAATGATCAGCGCACAGAACACCTCCTCCCCGACGACCACCGCGCGCACGTCGCCCGACTTCGGCACCTGCTCCTGAAAGAGATGGGCGCAGCTGCTCACGGCGTCGGAGATCTCCCCCGGCTCGACCGGTGCCGCCCAGATGCCGGCGGGTTCGCCGTCCACGTGGTAGGCCCCGGCGTGCAGGGGCTTGTAGATCGTGGGTTGCGCGGCGGCGAACTCCTTCGCCTCGGCTGGGTTGTTGGTGATCAGTGTTGCCGGGACTGACAGTCCGAGCCGGGACGCGATGGCGAGCTGTGCGGGCTTGTATTCGGCGCGTGCGATGGCCTGCGGGTGGCTCAGGTAGAGGCAGTCCGGAAGTGCGCCGAGCACGCCATTGAGCCCCCGGCGGTTCTCCTGGGCGGCGAAGCGGTCGGCCTGGTGGTCGCTCTGCGGCGCGTACGGGCTCGGCCGACGGTGATAGAGCGCGCGGACGCGGGAGAGATCGGCGGCCCGCTTGCCTACCGTGAGCCTTCCCGACCAGCCGTCAGCTGTAATCGAAGCGGCCAGCGCGGCGCGGGTCGGGAAGTCGCGTCCGGGGTCGAACCGGAGGACGGGCACCCGGCGCCGGTTCAGCTCCGCTATGACCAGATCGGCGGTCGGGCCCTCGGCTTCGGTGGAGACCAGCACCGGGCGTCCGTCCATGGTCTTACCTCCTAGTCCTGCGTCGCGTCGTGGCCGGAGTCTCCGTCGACCTTGCCGTCCTTGCCGACCTGGGTGGGCGGGTAGGTGCCCACGGACGTGCCGTGCTTGCCCAGCTCGGCGGGGGTCATGGTGCCGTCGACGCCGAACCACAGACCGGTCTGCGTCGCGGGGTCCAGCCCCGCGTACTGCCACTGCGACGGCTCACCGTTGCGCAGACGGGGTTGTTGGGACCCTCTGTGCAGGAAGTCGGCCGGGTCGACTTCCTGCACAGAGGGGGCGTTTGGGTCAGGCGGCTTCGGCTTGGTCCATCGCGGCGGCGTCCGGCTGGGCGAGCCAGATTAGGCGCGCGGTGGTTCCCGGCCGGCCGGTGAAGTGGCGGACGGCGCGCTCGGGGGACGCGAGGGTCATGCGCGCTCGGCCGTCGACGGTGATGACGTAGGTCGGCCCGGTGTCGTCGGCGAGCCCCCAGGCCACGACCCACCCGTCGGCGTCGGCCGCTCCTTCGTCGCACACTTGGACGACGGCGAAGAGCCGGGGCACGGTGTCGAGCACGAGCGCGCACAACTCCTGTTCGAACGGCACGTGGGGGTTTGGCGAGGGCGCAGACGCCATGGAAGTCTCCTGTCTCAAGGCATGGTTGAGCCATCGGCCAGCACCTTTAGTAACTGAGCCATGTCATACGGTAGCGTCGGGAGTGGCATAATTTCTATGTAGTCCACTGAAGACTCGCCATATCACCCCGGGTAGTGAACGAGAGGATCGCGATGTCATCGAACGGCGCGCCAACGTTGCGGCAGCAGCGCCTCGGGTTTGAACTGCGCAAACTCCGCGAGACCGCTGGGCTCAGCTCAACTGCCGCCGCAGCTCTCGTGGGTGTGAACCAGGGCCACATGAGCCGAATCGAAGCGGGCCGCTATGCGGTGAGCGCGGACCGTGTCCGCGCGTTCGCTCACGCGTACACGTGCACGGACCAGAACCTGGTCGACGCTCTCGCTGGGATGACCGGCAGGCGGATCCGGGGGTGGTGGGAGGAGTACCGCGACATCCTGCTGCCGAGCATGCTCGATCTTGCCGAATTGGAACACCACGCCACGGCGATGCGCATCGCCTCGGTGATTCACATTCCTGGCCTGCTTCAGACCCTTGACCACGCCCGCGCGATCTTCCTGGATACAGTCCCTCCCCTGTCGCCGCCTGAAGTGGAGCATCGTGTCTCCCATCGCATCAAGCGGCAGGCGGTGCTATACGGAGAGCAGGCGACTCCGCTCACGGCGACTGTTCATGAGGCAGCCCTGCGGATGGGGTTCGGTGGGCCAGCCATCGCTCGCGCGCAGCTCAGGCACCTCATCGAGGCGAGCACCCGCGAGAACGTCACGGTTCGCGTCATCCCCTTCGGTTCAGGCACGTTCCTCGGCTCCGGACAGTCCATCGTGTACTGCTCCGGGGTCGTGCCACAGCTTGACACCGTGCAACTCGATACCTATCACGGCTCCGAGTTCCTCGATGCTCACGCACAACTGGTGAAGTACCAGAAGGTCTTGGACCTCATGGAAGCCCGCGCCCTCAGCGCTTCGAAGTCACGTGATCTCATTGCTCGTATCGAAAGGGACACCTGAGAGGAAACGTCATGTCAGCTCTCGACTGGCAGAAGTCCAGCTACAGTTCCGAGTCGGCCAACTGCATCTATCTCGCGGCGGGCCACGACTGCAGCATCAGGCTTCGGGAGAGTGATGAGCCCGATGTCATCATCTCCACCTCGCCCGACAGGCTCCTTGCGCTTCTGCGCGGCGTCAAAGCGGGGGAGTTCGACCGGCTGACCTCGTCGTAGCGGTGGAGGATCAGGCGGGCTACGGCGTCGTGGGCGGCTATCGGGGGGCTCGTCCACCTCGCCTCCGTCGTCGCGGCTCGGCGGGCGAAGAAGCCGGGGGCCAGGAGGTAGGTGGCTACTGCCACTTCGCGGTGGCCCTCGTCGCGCAGGGCGGCTACTGCCTCGTGGGGGGTGGGGGTTGCCGCTGACAGATGGGCCGGCGTGACTGGGCGGCCCAGGTGGGTGGCAAGCAGCCTTGCCATTCTCGTCGTGTCGGCTATCGCCGCCGGGTCGGAGGAGCCCGCGCCGGCCAGGACCACCGGGGCCTCGGGGGTGGCTCCGGACTCGGCTAGACGGTCGGCGAGGGCTTCGGCCAGCAGTGGGTGTGGGCCCAGCGCTCGGGCTACCCGGGATGTGGGGAGGCCGGCGGCGGCCACTGCGGCTGGGATGTCCACCCGTACGTGGTAGCCGGTGCTCAGGAGCAACGGGACCAGGATGGGGTTCTCGCCGCGCAGTTGGGACAGTGCCTCCGAAAGCGACGGGCGGTTCAGGTCCAGGAAACAGCATTGGACGCTTAGTTCGGGTCGCAAGGCGCGAACTCGGCGCAGCAGCGCGTAAATCGCGGCCGACGACGCCGCGTCCCGGCTTCCGTGCGCCACGGCCAGCAGCATCAGCCTGCCGCCAACCGGTAGCCCCGCTTCGGCACCGTCCTGATCAGCCCCCCATGAGCCCCCAGCGCCGCCCGCAGTCGCCCCACCGCCGCCTCGACCGCGTGTTCGTCCGCGCTCGCGTCCGTCCAGGCCGCGCGCAGCAGTTCGGCCCGGCTCAGCACCCGGCCCGGGCGCTCCGCCAGCGCCCGTAGCACGGCGGCGCCGCGCGGGCTCAGCAGGTGGCTCTCGCCGTCGATCAGGGCCGCATTGCCCTGAAGCGTCAACACCACATCGGACAATGGGATTTCGCGTCGGCCGAGAGTGGGGAGCGTCTCCGCGAGCAGCCGGACCAGCGAGCCCAGCCGGCCACGCTCCGGGTACACCGTCGGCAGCCCGAGGTCCGCGAACGGGCGCGCACACAGCGCGCCGACGCACACCGGCAGCACGTCCCCGCGCAGCGCGTCGAGGACCGGTTCGCGCAGGCCCTCGGCCTCCGCCGTGGCGAGGAAGGCGGCGACCGCAGGGGCGCTGGTGAAGGTGAGCGCGTGCACCTGGCGCCGGACGGTCTGCTCGACGAGCCGCCGCACCGGTGCCATGTCGTCCGGCGGGGCCCACTGGTAGACGGGGACGGAGATCACCTCGGCGCCGCGTTCGCGCAGGGCCGCCGCGAAGGTGTCGAGCCGTACGCCGTGTTCCTGGATGGCGATCCGGCAGCCGTCGAGGGGGCGGGCGAGCAGCCAGGTGAGGAGTTCGTCGGTGGCCTCGGTACTGGGGGAGAAGCCCTCGCCGAGGCCGCTGGCCCGTACGGCCCCGGTGGCCTTGGGCCCGCGGCTGAGCACGACCGCGCCCCGGCAGGCCTCGGCGAGGGCGGCGCCGCGGCCCCACCCCTCGGCGGCGCTCATCCAGCCGCGCCAGCCGACGCCCGTGGTGGCGACCACGTAGTCGAGCGGGGCGGTCAGGCACCGCTCGGTGGCCTCGCGCAGGGCGAGGTCGTCGGCGAGCGGCATGATGCGCAGCACGGGCGCCTCGACCACCTGGGCGCCGCGCCGGGCGAGGAGGGCGACGAGTTCCTCGCGGCGGCGCGCGGCGGTGACCCCGACGGTGAAGCCGGTGAGGGGTCCGGGCGAGGTGGTGGGGGTTGCCATGCCGGTCAGGGTGCGGCGCGCACGTTACGGGGGCGTTGCCCGCCCGTCACTCCCAGGTAAGCGAAACGGCTGCTCCGGTTACGGTCAGTGTTCCTGGAGCGCACCCTGGGGCCGGGCGGCCGTGAGGGAGGCGTACCGCGCCCGCAACACGGGTGACGCGGTCGCGAAACAGCGGACGGCGACATTCCTCGGCATGAACCTCACCGTCCAGCCGGCCCCGCCGCCGACCACCGACACCCACTGCCCGTACTGCTCGCTGCAGTGCGGCATGCGGCTGGGCGGCGGCGTCGACGGCGTGCCCGAGGTGCTGGAGCGGCCGGACTTCCCGGTGAACCGGGGCGCGCTGTGCGGCAAGGGCCGCTCGGCGCCCGCCCTGCTCTCCCGCGACGTCCGCCTCACCGGCCCGCTGCTGCGCGACCGGCCCGGCGGGCCGCTGCGGGCGGCGGGCTGGCCGGAGGCGCTGGACCGCGTGGCCGACGGACTCGCCCAAACGAGGGAGCAGCACGGGCCGGACGCGGTGGGCGTGTTCGGCGGGGGCGGGCTGACCAACGAGAAGGCGTACCTGCTGGGCAAGTTCGCCCGGGTGGTGCTGCGCACCGCGAACATCGACTACAACGGTCGGTTCTGCATGTCCTCGGCGGCGGCCGCGCACCGCCGGGCGTTCGGCCTGGACCGCGGCCTGCCGTTCCCGCTCGACGACATCCCGCACACCGGCTGCCTGATCCTGGTCGGCGGCAACCCGGCCGAGACGATGCCGCCCGCCGTGCGCTACTTCCGCGAGCTGCGGGAGAACGGTGGCACGCTGATCGTCGTCGACCCGCGCCGCACCCGCACCGCCGAGCTCGCCGACCTGCACCTCCAGCCCCGCCCCGGCGGCGACCTGGCGCTCGCGCTGGGCCTGCTGCACCTGGTGATCGCCGACGGCCTGGTGGACAAGGAGTTCATCGCTCGAAGAACTTCGGGCTTCGAGGCGGCCCGTGAGTCCGCGATGGCGCACTGGCCGGACCGCGTCGAGCGGATCACCGGCGTGCCCGCCCACCAACTGCGCGAGGCCGCACGGTTGTTCGGGACGGCCGAGACCGGCATGGTGCTCACCGCACGCGGCCCGGAGCAGCAGAGCAAGGGGACGGACACCGTCGGCGCGTGGATCAACCTGTGCCTGGCGACCGGCAACTCCGGCCGCCCGTACGCCGGTTACGGCTGCCTGACCGGCCAGGGCAACGGGCAGGGCGGACGCGAACACGGCCAGAAGGCCGACCAGTTGCCCGGCTACCGCTCGATCGAGGACCCGGCGGCGCGCGAACACGTCGCCGGAGTGTGGGGAGTGGACCCGGGGAGCATCCCCGGCCCGGGCAAGTCGGCGTACGAGCTGCTGGACGACCTCGGCCGGCCGGACGGCGTCCGGGCGCTGCTGCTGGCCGGCTCGAACCCGGCGGTGTCCGCGCCGAACGCCGGGCACGTCACCGAGCGGCTGCGCGCGCTGGACCTGCTGGTCGTCGCCGACCTGGTGCTGTCCGAGACGGCGCGCCTCGCGGACGTCGTCCTGCCGGTGACCCAGTGGGCGGAGGAGGACGGCACCACCACCAACCTGGAGGGCCGGGTCATCCTGCGCCGCCGCGCCTTCGACCCGCCGGAGGGCGTGCGCAGCGAGCTGTGGGTGCTGCGCGAACTGGCCGCCCGGCTGGGCGTCGCGACCGGCTTCCCGGTCGACGCCGAGGAGGCGTTCGACGAGCTGCGCCGCGCCTCGGCCGGCGGCGACGCCGACTACGCGGGCATCAGCTACCGGCGGATCGCGGCGGAGGACGGCGTGTTCTGGCCCTGCCCGGCCGAGGACCACCCGGGCACCAGGCGGCTCTTCCTCGACCGGTACGCGACGCCGGACGGACGGGCCCGCTTCGCGGCCGTCACCCACCGCCCGGCCGGCGAGGAGCCGGACGAGGCGTACCCGCTGTACCTGACCACCGGCCGGGTGCTCGCCCAGTACCAGAGCGGCGCGCAGACCCGCCGGGTGGCCGAGCTGACCAAGGCCGCGCCCGGCCCGTTCGTCGAGCTGCACCCGCGGCTGGCCGAGCGGATCGGGGTGGCCGACGGGGAGCCGGTGGCGGTGACCAGCCGGCGCGGACGGGCGGTGGCCCCGGCGCGGATCACCGATGCGATCCGGGCGGACACCGTGTTCATGCCCTTCCACTGGCCGGGCGCGGGCCGGGCCAACAGCCTG
This sequence comes from Kitasatospora sp. NPDC093558, assembly GCF_040683475.1. Taxonomy (NCBI): domain Bacteria; kingdom Bacillati; phylum Actinomycetota; class Actinomycetes; order Kitasatosporales; family Streptomycetaceae; genus Kitasatospora; species Kitasatospora sp. NPDC093558. The sequence goes on from NZ_JBFBDY010000274.1 coordinate 8,088, forward strand.
ACGAACCCGGCGCTCGACCCGGTGTCGCGGATGCCGGAGTTCAAGCTCTGCGCGGTCCGGGTGGAGCGCGCCGGACAGGAGGTGACCCCGTGACCCCGAGGACCCCGAGGATCGCCGTCGTCGGCGGCGGCATGGCCGGCGCCCGTTTCGCCGAGCGCTACGGCGCGCTCGGCGGGTCCGGCACCGTCACCGTCTACGGCGCCGAGCCGCGCGCGCCCTACAACCGGGTGCTGCTCGCGGACGTCCTGACCGGGCGCTACGACGCCGAGTCGATCGCCCTGCCGCTCGGCGGCGCCGAAGCCAGGACCGGCTCCGAGGTGGTGGCCCTCGACCCGGCCGCCCGCACGCTGGGCCTGGCCGACGGCACCATCGAGCCGTGGGACGAGCTCGTCCTCGCGACCGGCT
>NZ_JBFBDY010000275.1:0-8450 GCF_040683475.1 Kitasatospora sp. NPDC093558
GCCGTCGCGTGCGCCGTCCGGTGGCTCGGCGTGCCCGCGGCCGCGAACGAGACGATCGAGGAACTGCCGCTGGAGGGCTGCGAGGTCTTCCCCGGCACCGTCTACTCGGGGCGCTGAGATCCTCGGGGGCAGTTAGGTACCCGGCGAGCTGGGGCACGTCGTCCGCCGCCCGTGAAGCCCTGTCGATGAGCGCCGCCGAAGGCATCGCCCGGGGCTCGGTTCAGTGCGCCGCTCAAGCCCCCGCTCAATGTGTCGCTCAAGCCCGTGCTTAAGCGCGACCAAAGCGCGTTCGCCGGCGTCCGCCTGGTGCGTACACGCGCACACCGGCGCTGATCAGCGCCAACGCGCCCTGTGTGAAGAGGCGTTCACTCCAACGTTGTCAGACTGACCGTCAATATCCTTGGCATGAGCGCTTCCCGAGCTTGCTACCGCCTGGTATCAAATCTGTGACCCACATCACGCCAGGAGGTTCCATGCTGCGCCCCACCCGTACCATGGCCGCCGCCGCGATAGCGGCCCTGCTCACGCTCACCACGTTCTTCGCGGCCTCGTCCGCGAGCGCGGATGCCGTCAACTACGTTGCCCTCGGGGATTCCTACTCCGCAGGTGTCGGCGCCGGGAACTACCTCGGCGACAGCGGCAGCTGCAAGCGGAGCACCAACTCCTACCCGTACCTGTGGCAGAGCGCCAACTCGCCGTCCTCCTTCGGCTTCGTCGCCTGCTCGGGTGCGAGAACCGGAGACGTCCTCAACAGCCAGGTCTCCGCGCTGAGTTCCTCGACCAGCCTGGTCAGCATCACCATCGGCGGCAATGACGCCGGCTTCGCCAGCACGATGCAGACCTGTGTGCTCAGCTCCGAGAGCGCCTGCCTCAGCGCGGTCGCGGCCGGCGAGGCCTACGCACAGAACACCCTGCCCGCCCAGCTCGACCAGGTCTACGCGGCGATCCACGCCAAGGCGCCCAACGCGCACGTCGTGGTCCTCGGCTACCCGCACCTGTACAAGATCGGCGGCAGCTGCATCTTCGGCATCGGCGACACCAAGCGGTCCGCCATCAACGACGCCGCCGACGTGCTCGACGGTGTCATCGCCAAGCGCGCCGCGAACGCCGGCTTCACCTTCGCCGACGTGCGCGACATCTTCACCGAGCACGAGATCTGCGGCTCGCTGGACACCTGGCTCCACAGCACCACGTGGCCGATCGACGAGAGCTACCACCCGAACTCCTCCGGCCAGGCCTACGGGTACCTGCCGGTGTTCTCGCAGTCGTGACGGCTGACGGCTGACGGGTAGCAAGTAACAAGCAACAGATGACAGATAACAGATTTCGAAATCTGTTATCTGTCATCTGTCATCTGTTCGCCCACCCCCGTCGGGTGCGCCCACGCAAGCCGGCACCCCTCCCCCCCGGCACCCCCCCGGCGCCTCAGCGCATCGGCGGGAACGGAATCCCGGCGAGCATCGGCAGCAACTCGGCCTCCTCGTACGCGAGGTGCGCCTCCAGCTCGACCGCCAGCCGGTCGACCTCGGCCCGCAGCCGCTCCGGTTCCTCGACCTCGATCCCCGCCAGGAGTGCGACCAGCTCGTCCTTGATCCGTCCGATCGTCCGGTGCTGCTCGCTCAGGGCGTCCAGCGCGTCCGCCAGTTCCGGATGGCTGTGCGCCAGAGCCGGGAAGATCGCCGCGTCCTCGCCGCGATGGTGGTGCGTCAGCCCCTCGCAGAACGCCAGGCAGTGCTGCCGCAGTTGGAGGCCGAGGCCGGCCCGCTGCCCCGCGACATGCCGCTGCGCCTCCTCGCGGACGTACCGCAGCTGCGCGCGCAGCCAGGTGTGCACCTCCAGCAACTTGTCGGCGAGGCTGCGCACTTCCCGTACAGGCATTTCGGGCCGTTCCAGGACGACGACCGGCAACTCCCGCTCTGTGCGGGCCTGGTAGTCGCCGTACCCCGGCGCCACCCGCGCGACGGCAGCGAACAGCTGCTCCCGCCGCGCTCCTTCGGCCGGGACGGCGATCGCGTCGAACGCCTCCGCGCCGAGCTCGACCCGGACCACGGGATGGGCGAGCAGGTTGCGGTACCACTGTGGGTGGTCAGGCGCCACGCCCGCCGATGCGACGACGACGAGCTCCCCCTCCTCCCGGACGTACCCCAGCGGAACGGTGTGCGCCCGCCCCGACCGGGCCCCGGTGGTGGTGAGGAGCAGCAGATCGCCGCCCTCGAACGGCCCGCCGACCTTGCCGCCGTTGGCGCGGAACTCGTCAATGACACTCTGGTTGAAAGACATGGGCATACGTGTGTGGTGAAGTCTCCGAATGCGTAAGGGAGTCAAGGCCACACGCGGGCGCCGCGAAGCACACGCGCACGCGGACACCGGCGGGCGGCCACGTACGTCAGATCAGGGCAGCGGAGTGAGTGCTCATCGCGCATCGTCCCTTGCAGAAAGGTGCCGGCTCGGCTGTCGACCGGCCCACTGCTCTGTGGCCGACGCCGCGCTGCACGCCCCCATTAGAGCCACGCCGCGGTCACCCTGTCAACGAGCAAGATTGAGTAGGTCGGTCGAGTGGACCTGCCGGCTCGACCGCCACTGCGCCGCTGCTCCCTCCCAATCCGAGGGGGCAGCGGCGCAGTTCGGCGGGGTCAGCGCAGGTAGTCGATCAGGCCGGCGGGCTTGAGGCCTGCGGCCCGGGCGGCGGCGAGCGCGCGGGGGAGGTCGGTGGCGAGGGTGTCGGTCCAGTGCATCAGGACGACGTCGCCGGGCTGCAGGGTGCCGGGGTGCCAGATGTTGGAGGCGCCCCAGCTGAAGTCGGCGTCGGCGGTGAGGACGGTGCGCATGCCGCAGTTGGCCGCGGCCTGCAGGGTGTCGGAGTTCCAGGCGAAGAACGGCGGGCGGAAGACCACCGGGGGCGTGCCGAAGAGGCGGGTCATGGCGTCGCGGGCGTCGCAGATCTCGACCTGCTGCTGGGCGAGGGTGAGCGTGCTGGGGTCGGTGTGCGAGACGCTGTGGTCCTGGATGGAGGAGCCGGGCACGGCGGTGACGCGCCGGAAGAACCCGGGGTCGGTGCCCGCGGGCATCGGCAGCGGGAAGGCCGTGATCGGCAGGTGGTTGTCGGCGATGAACTTCTCCGCCTCGGGCGTGCGCGTCCAGCCGTCGTCGACGGTGAAGAAGACCACCTTGTCGGTGGTGGGCACCGACCCGAGGGGCGTGGCCGGGGCGGGCGCCGGGCCGTCGACGTGCACGTCGTCGACGGAGAACGGACCCTCCTGGTACCAGCCGTGGACGTAGAGCCGGATGCTGCGCGCGTTCGGACCGGTGGTGAACCGCGTGGTGAGCTGCTGCCAGGCGCCGCCCGTGGTCTCCGTCCAGGCGGGGGCGACGTCGTTGCCGGTGCCGGTGGCGCCCAGGTAGACGAAGCTGCCGCGCACCCAGGCGGAGGCCGTGTACGTGGTGTTGGGCTGGACGGAGACGGTCTGCGCGCACTCGCCGGTGGAGTCCGCGTTCGCCGGGGTGACGGTGAGGGCGGAGGTGCCGCTGTGCGGGGCGGTGGTGGTGACGGCCGCCTCGGCGGGCCCGCCGGTGCAGTTCCAGCCGGGGATTGCGCCCCAGTCGGAGAGGTTGGGCGCGGGCAGCTCGAAGCCCGGGTTGGTGGCCAGGTTGACGATCGGGGCGGGGGAGGCGGCAGCGGCGGAAGGCGCGGCCGTCGCCACCGGAGCAGCCGCGGCGACGAGCGCCACGGACGCGGCCAGCGTGGACAGGCGTGTGGACAGGCGTGTGGAAGGACGCGTGGAAGGACGCGTGGAAGGACGCGTGGAAAGACGCGTGGACAGGGACACGTGAGGACTCCTGCGTGTGGGGGAAGCACCCCCGTGGGGAGGGCGTGACCGAAACAATGGACTGGACCAATCGGCCCGTCAAGGGAATCCCGGTGAACGGCCCAGCCGAATGCCACACGCCAACTGCTAAGCCACAAAGGCGACAAGAGGGCACGTCAGGGGACGTACAGTTCCTCGATGTCCGCCGCGTAGTGCTCCGCGATCGCCGCCCGCCGCAGCTTCAGCGACGGCGTGAGCAGCCCTTGCTCCAGGCTGAACTCCCGTGGCAGCAGCCGGAACGCGCGGATCGACTCGGCCCGCGACACCGCCGTGTTCGCCGCCGCCACGGCGCGCTGGATCTCGGTGTGCAGGTGCTCGTCCGCGAGCACCGCCCACGGGTCCAGCTGCTCGCGTCCGGTGGTCCGTTGCCAGTGCGCGAGGGCGGCCGGGTCGAGCGTGATCAGGGCGGCGACGTACGGACGGTCGTCGCCGACCACGAGGCACTGGGAGACGAGCGGGTGCGCCGACACCCGTTCCTCCAGGGCGGCCGGGGCGAGGTTCTTGCCGCTGCTGGTGACGATCAGGTCCTTCTTGCGGCCGGTGATGGTGAGGTACCCGTCGTCGTCCAGGTGGCCGAGGTCCCCGGTGGCGAACCAGCCGTCGTGCAGCGATTCCGCCGTGCAGCGCGGGTGGTTGAGGTACCCGCCGAAGACGGACCCGCCGCGCACCCACACCTCGCCGTCGTCCCCGATCGCCACCGAGGCGCCGGGGATCGGTTGGCCGACCGTGCCGAGCTTCTGCCGGCCGGTCGGGTTGGCGGTGATCGCGGCGGAGGTCTCGGTGAGCCCGTAGCCCTCGTACAGCTGGAAGCCGGCGCCGGCGAAGAACAGCGCGAGCTCGCGGCGCAGCGAGGAGCCGCCGCACACGATGCTGCGCGCCCGGCCGCCGAGGACGGCGCGCAGCCGCGGGTAGACGGTCTGTTCGTACGCGAGGTGGCGCAGTCGCAGTTTGGGGCTCGGGCCGGGGCCGCGGCCGAAGACTTTCCGTTCCCTGGCCGCCGCCCAGTCGACGGCCACTTGCCGGGCCTGCTCGAAGAGTTCGCCGCGTCCGGCGTCCTCGGCGGCGCGCCGGGCCTGCTGGAAGATCTTCTCGAAGACGTACGGGACGGCGTGCAGGAAGGTGGGCCGGAAGGAGTCCAGGGCGGGGAGCAGGGCGTCGGTGGAGACCTCGGCGATGTGGCCGATCCGGAAGCCGCCGCGCATCGCCGCGACCTGCACGGCCCGGCCGTAGACGTGGGCGAGCGGCAGGAAGAGCAGGGTGGAGGGCTGGCCGCCGGAGGGGTCCCGGAAGACGTCGGTCCAGCCGCCGAGCAGGGCGTCGGCCTCGGCGGCCAGGTTGGCGTGGGTGAGCAGGCAGCCCTTGGGGCGTCCGGTGGTGCCGGAGGTGTAGACGACGGTGGCGATGTTCGAGGCGGCGACGCCGAGGCGCTGGCGGTGCACGAGGGCGTCGGGCACACCGAGCCCGTCCTCGGTGATCGCGGTGACGCAGTCGCGGTCGAGCTGCCAGATGCCGCTGAGGTCGGGCAGGGCATCGCAGACCGCGCCGACGGTCATCGCGGCGTCCTCGTCCTCGACCAGGCAGGCGACCGCCTGGGTCTCGGCGAGGATCCAGCGCACCTGCTCGGGCGAGGCGGTGGGGTAGACGGGGACGGTGATGGCGCCGATCGACCAGAGCGCGTAGTCGAAGAGCGTCCACTCGTAGCGGGTGCGGGACATCAGGGCGACCCGGTCGCCGTAGCGCACGCCCCGGGTGAGCAGGCCCTTGGCGAGGGCGAGGACCTCGTCGCGGAACTCGCGGGCGGTGATGTCGCGCCACCCGCCGTCGGCGGTGCGCAGCGCCAACTGGGGGAGGGCGGGGGTGCGTTCGGCGGTGTCGTAGAGCGAGTCGGCGAGTCCTCCGGCGGCCTCGGGCGCGGCCAGGGCCGGGGTGGTGAACTCGCGCACGTTCCTCCCCGGTTCGCGTCTTCCCACGTCGTTCCGCGTCTCGCCGCGGCCTTCTGCGCCGTCCCGCGGTCGTGTCTGCCGTGCCTGCCGTGTGTGTCGGCCTTCTGCGCTGTCCCTCAGCCGGGTCGGCCTGTGTGTGCCCGCCCGAGTGTGTCCGCCCGTGTGTGTCCGGCTACGTGTGTTTGTGGCTGCTTGCGTCGGCTTGCGGCCGGTTCCGTCGGCTTGTGTCTGCTTGCGTCTGCTTACGTCGGTCGTGGAGCCGAAACTATCGGATCGTCCCGCCACTGCACAGGGTTGTGTCGGTGACGCGACGAGATCGGCACCTGGGCGTACGGAAAGTGCCGTACGTCCGTACGGAAAGCGTCGTACGCAGGTGCGGCCGAGGGTGGCGCACGGGCCGTGGCGGGCGCGGCGCTCCTGACGTGTGCGGGGCAAGTGAAGAAGAGGAGCATTCGACCCTCGAACGAGTGGTCAGGGCGTAGTAGGCTCTCGCAGACCTGCGGCCGGGCCCCCGGCCAGGCCTGATCCGTACCCGTCCCCCGACCCGGGCTCCCCACCGCCCGTGCGCTCTCCCCGCTCACCCTCCCCGCCTGCCCGTTCCTGCTCCCCTCCCGCCTTCCCCGCTCGCCCCACCCTCCCCGTTCCGCGCCTGGCACTTCCCGACCGAGGACTCCATGCGTCTGCGTAGCAGCTCGATCCGCGCGAAGATCATCGCGCTGCTCCTGGTGCCCATCGTCGCCCTCACCGCCCTGTGGGCGTACGCGACCGTCGCCACCACCGGAGACGTCTGGAGCCAGCTGGAGCTCAGTCGTACGTACAAGGAGTTCGGCGCCCCCGCCGACCAGTACGCCACCGACCTGCAGAACGAGCGCCGCGCCGCCGTCCAGCGCCTCGCCGACCCGGCCTCGCGCGCCGCCCGGGACGCCTACGACCGCGCCAAGGCCGCCACCGACCGCGACCTCGGCGTCCTGCGCGACAAGAAGGACGCCATCGGCGGCAAGCTCTCCACCGCCCAGCGCGGGCGCCTCCTGCAGATCCTCGCCGCCGCCGACCAGATGGGCCCGCTGCGCGCCCAGATCGGCCGCTCCGCGCTCAACTGGGAGTTCGCGCTCGACCAGTACAGCGACCTGATCAAGCCCGTGTTCGGCTTCCGCTCCGCCTTCGTCGCCCGCCAGAGCGGCCAACTCCCGCGCCAGGGAACGATCCTGATCGAGCTCGTGCGCGCCCGCGAGTACCTGGCCCAGGAGGACGCGGCGATGGAGGGCCTGCGCACCGGCACCGCCCGGCCCACCTCCGAGCAGTACCAGACCGCGCTGGACGCCCTGCACAACCAGCAGGCGCTGTACACCGTCTACATCGCCGAGCTCGAACCCGCCGACCAGGCCGACTACATCGCCCTGCGCGGCGGCGACGCCTGGGCCGCGCTGGTGCGCGCGGAGGCCGACTTCGTCGGCGCCGGCGGACCCGCCAACGTCGCGCAGGCCATCAACGGCGACTCCTGGCGGGAGACCGCCGACCGCGCCCTCAGCGACCTCGCCGCCGTCAACTCCCGCATCGCCGACGGCATCGCCGAGCGCGAACGGTCGTATGCGATGGGCCTGTTGTGGCGCGGCGGGATCGCCGGCGCGGTCGGCCTCGTCGCGATCGTGCTGACGGTGCTCATCTCCTTCCGGATCGGCCGCGGCCTCGCCCGCGAGCTGATCGGCCTGCGCAACGCCGCCAACGAGCTCGCCACCACCCGCCTGCCCGCCGTCATGCGCCGGCTGCGCCGCGGCGAGGCCGTGGACGTGGCCGCCGAGGCGCCGGAACTGCGGTTCGGGCAGGCCGAGATCGGCCAGGTCGGCCAGGCGTTCAACGCCGTGCAGCGCGCCGCCGTCGAGGCCGCCGTCGAACAGGCCGACCTGCGCCGCGGCGTCTCGGCCGTCTTCGTCAACCTCGCCCGGCGCAGTCAGGTGCTGCTGCACCGCCAGCTGACCCTGCTGGACACCATGGAGCGCCGCACCGAGGACCCGGCGGAGCTGGAGGACCTGTTCAAGGTCGACCACCTCACCACCCGCATGCGCCGCCACGCCGAAGGCCTGATCATCCTGGCCGGCGGCTCGCCCGGGCGCGCCTGGCGCAAGCCGGTGCGGATGGTGGACGTCGTGCGCGCGGCGGTCGGCGAGGTCGAGGACTACGCCCGCGTGACCGTCCGGCCGTTCCCCGGCACCGGACTGCTCGGCAGCGCCGTCGCCGACGTGACCCACCTGATCGCCGAACTCGTCGAGAACGCCGCGGTGTTCTCCCCGCCGAACACCCAAGTCACCGTCCAGGGCGAGGTCGTGGCGCACGGCTTCGCGCTGGAGATCGACGACCGCGGGCTCGGGCTGAGCGGCCCCGCGCTCGCCGAGATCAACGAACGCCTCTCCGTGGAGCAGGAGTTCGACCTCGCCGACACCGACCGGCTGGGCCTCTTCGTGGTCAGCCGCCTCGCCCGGCGCCACGGCATCCGGGTGCACCTGCGGCCCTCGCCGTACGGCGGGACGACGGCGGTCGTGCTCATACCGCGCGAGCTGCTGGCGGAGGCGCCGGACGGGCCGTCCGAACCGTCGCAGGCGGGACGCCGTCCGGCGGCGACGGCCCGGCGCGGGCAGCGGGACCT
>NZ_JBFBDY010000276.1:0-8376 GCF_040683475.1 Kitasatospora sp. NPDC093558
CCGCCGTGTCCCGCCGCCGGCATCGAGCCGGACGGCGGGACACGGCACCCCTCGACCACGGCTGTGCTCAGCCGCGGCCCTGCGTCAGGTGGCGCAGCCGGCGGTGCCGAAGCACACCGGACAACCGGCGGAGCCGAGCGTGCCGAAGCAGTTCGTGCCACCGGCCTCGGTCAGCTCCTCGATGGCGATGTCCTCGGTCACGAGGGCGTCGGCGCCGGTCTCGGCGCGGAACGCGTCGACGGTGTCGAAAGCGGTCATGGGTTACACCTCCTCTCCCGGGACGGATGGAACGGATGGACGGTGGACCGCAGCGTCAGTGCGAGCTGGCGGTGCCGATGCTGCCCGCGGAGCTGGGGCAGCCGGCGGAGCCGACGGTGCCGAGGCAGAAGCTGCCGCCGGTGGCGTCGCTCAGCTCCTCGATCGCGATGTCGTCGGCGAAGGGCGCCAGTTCGTCGCCCTGGACGAGCTGCTGCTCGTTGTTCATGCGGGTCTCCCCCCGTGAGTGATGGGCAAGGTCAGTGCGACGTCGCGGTTCCGTACGAACCGGCCGAGCTCGGGCACCCGAAGGTCCCGGCGGAGCCGACGCACCAGCCCGCGCCAGAGGCGTCGGACAGTTCCTCGATCGCCACGTCCTCGAACAGGTCGAGGTCGGTGTCGTTGAGGGTCTCGTTCACGGTGTTCACCTCCCTCCCCGCGGATGGCCGCCGTGCGGCGGCTGCCGGCTGGGGCTGTGCCATCAGCTGAAGCTGAACGCGGTGCCCACGCAGGCGGGGCAGGTCGTGGACCCGAAGGTGCCGCCGGTGTTGGTGGTGCCGGCACCGGCCAGGTCACCGAGCTCCTCGATGGCGATGTCCTCGAACTCCTCGACGACATCGATGTTCTCGACGTTGTTCATTGCGTTTCACCTCCTCTCGCTGCACGTGCTCCGGTCCGTCCGCGGGCCGCATCAGCCGAAGCTGGAGGCGGTACCGGCGGAGCTGGGGCAGCCGGCCGAGCCGATCGTGAACGCGGTGCCCGCACCGGAGGTCTCGGCGAGCTCCTCGATGGCGATGTCCTCCTGGAGCTCCGAACCCTCAATCAGTTCATCCATTTCTTTTCACCTCCTTTTCGCGCACGTCAAATGCGCGGGAATTTCCTCCGAATCGACCGCACGGAACGACGGAATCGCCGTTCACGCACGGGAACATGGAGCCATGACGCCGCGCCCCCGATGCGGGAGCGGGCAAGCCTGAATAGACCGAGGAAAATGACACGGAGAGCGCACGGGCCCGCGACGGAACGCACGCGATGCGGCGCAGCACGGCTCGGGACACGGCCCGGCCCGGGTAGTCCTGCCGAAGGGCAGGGCGAAGCGCGACGCACCGCGGTCAGCGCCGGGGTGCCGACTCCCCAGCACGGCGAGCGGCCCGAGCACCCGGCGCTACCACCGGCGCTCCACGGCTACTTGATGAAGAGAACGACCAGCAAGCCGACGACGATGACGGCCGCCGAGATGCCGAAGACGGGCAACCAGCCACGCAGGTCTTCGCGGTACCCCTGGTCCCGGCCACCGCCGGAACCGGACGCCGCCGAGGCGCCGGCCGATCCGCCGTCGCCGCCATGCCCTCCGGATTCGCCGCCATGCATGGGTCTACCCCCCGTAAAGAACTCTCATATACGCAACACCCGAACCTGCGGACACAGGCCCCGAAACCGGGACTCGCGGTGTTGCTTCCCCCGGATAGTTCTCCTGGAGCATATCAACGGTTTTCCCGGCAACACCTCAGCAGACCCTCAAATTCACACCAGACTCTTGACTACCACCACCCGAGGAATTAACCCACCACCCGGTGGGACCAGTCAGGGGTAAACCGAGAACCACCACCACTTGGTGGGTCGAGAAGGAGACGAAGGACCGAATCGGCCCGGACAGCAAGAAAGCCCCAGGCCGTCGACCTGGGGCGGGGCCGGCCGGCGTCGGCAACGACCGCCGCTTCGATGTCCGCTGGTCCTTGCGATCCCGGTCCGGTATAACATCGCGGGCCGCCGCCTGGGCGGGACCGGGGGAGTGGGGGCACGTGGAGCTGCGCGACATCGAGATCTTTCTGACCCTGGCCGAGGAACTGCACTTCGGCCGGGCTGCGGAGCGGTTGCACGTCTCCCCGGCGCGGGTCAGCCAGGCGATCAAGAAGCAGGAGCGCTCCATCGGCGCGGAACTGTTCGCCCGGGACAGCCGCAACGTCCGGCTGACGCCACTGGGTGAGCAACTGCGGGACGACCTGCGCCTGGTGCACCACGGCCTGACGCAGAGTCTGGAGCGGGCCCGGCTGGCCGCCCGGGGCAAGACGGGCACGCTGCGGGTGAGCCTGTTCCCCGCCAACATCCAGGAGCTGCGCCGGTACTTCGAGACCTTTCGGGCCCGCCACCCGCAGTGGGAGCTGCGGGTGCGGATGTCGGCCTACGCCGATCCGTTCGCCCAGCTGCGCAACGGGGAGGCCGACATCCTGGTCACCTGGCCCGTTTTCGACGAACCGGACCTGACTGCGGGTCCCACACTCTTCTCCGATCCGAGAGTACTGGCCGTGGACCTCGACCATCCGTTCACGCGGTGGTCCTCGGTCACCCTGGAGGAGATGAGCGACTTCCAGCACGTGAGCGTCCTCCCGGCGCCCGACGACTGGATGGACCACTACGCCCCGCAACACACACCCCGGGGCCGGTTCATCGACCGTGGCGCCGCCGTGAACAACATCGAGGAAATCTTCATGAAGGTAGGCATGCGGGAGGCAGTCACCCTCTTCCCCGCGCATGTGGTCCGCTACTACCCGCGCCCGGACATCGCCTACCTGCCGGTGAAGGGGCTGGAGCCGCTCGCGTACTCGCTGGTGTGGCGGACCGAGGCGGAGAACGAGATGATCCGCGCCTTCGCACGCGTCGCCCGCGACCTGGGGCCTCTGCCCGGCTGAAGGCGTGAGAAGCTTCCGCGGTGCTCGACGACCGGCAGGTTGTCGCACTTTCGCCAGGGGGGTGGCTGTGGAGCTGCGGGACATCGAGATCTTCCTGACGCTGGCCGAGGAACTGCACTTCGGCCGCGTCGCGGAGCGGCTGCACGTGTCCCCGGCCCGGGTCAGCCAGGCGATCAAGGCCCAGGAGCGGCGGATCGGCGCCCAGCTGTTCGAGCGCACCAGGCCGCAGCGTGCGCATGACCGAGGTCGGCCGACAGCTGCGCGATGACCTGCGACCGGTCTACGCGGGCCTGCACGAGTCGTTGGAGCGTGCTCGGATGGCCGCCCGCGGCGTCACCAGCCGGCTGCGCGTCGGCATGATTCCCGGGAACGCCTACGAGCTGCGGCTCTACTGGCAGACGTTCCGGTCGCGGTATCCGCAGTGGGAACTGTCGATTCGGTACGCGGGCTTCGCCGACCCCTTCGGCATGCTGCGGCGGGGGGAGATCGATGTCCTGGTCGCGTGGTTGCCCGTGCGGGAGGACGATCTCACCGAGGGCCCCGTTCTGTTCACCGACCCGCGCATGCTGGCCGTTGCCGTGGACCACGAACTGGCCACCCGCACCTTCGCCTCCGTGGAGATGCTCGCCGACTTCCCGCACCCCGACGCACCGCAGCTCCCCGACTACTGGTTCGACATCTACCTACCTCCGCAGACCCCATGCGGGCACACGATCGAGCGCGGCCCGAGGGTCGCCACGACGGACGAGATTTTCACGCTCGTCAGCAACGGTGAGGTGGTCCAGATCAATCCCTCGCACACCCCCCGCTACTGGGGCCGCCCGGACGTCCTCTGGCTGCCCTTCAACGACCTCGGGCCGATGAACTTCGGCCTGATTTGGCACACCGAGGCCGAGAACGACGCCATCCGGGGCCTCGCCGAGACCGTACGCGACCTCGGCACGCTCCACCTGTGACCCACGCGCCCGCCGACCGGAAGCGCCACGCGCCCGTCGGTCGGGCCCTCCACCGGTTCGAGCCGGCCCTCGCACCCAACGCGGCCTGCCTGCCTCCAGGCTGGGACGGGCTTCGTAAACCCAGGGGTTAACGACCCTTGCGACAACCGTCGTTGTTCCCCGGTACCGCTGCGCCCGAAGCTTGATCCGTCCCAAGGATCAAGCAAGAAGGAGGGACGCAGCGATGAACGTCGTGTCCTCCTCGGTGTCCCTGACGGTCACCGATCCCGCCGCCTCCAGCCGGTTCTTCACCACCCACCTGGGATTCCGCGAAGTCCTGGTCGACGAGGACTTCGTGGAGCTCGCCCGTGACGACGCGGCCGTCGACCTCGTCCTGGTGCGGCGCGACATCGAGCAGCACGGGCCCGGCCAAGGGCCCATCGACGTGGTCGTGTCGTTCGAGGTCACCGGAATCGCAGCCGAGTACGAGCGGCTGCGCAACGAAGAAGTCGGCTTGTCCGTGACTCTGCGCCAGGAGCCCTGGGGCGAGCTGGTAGTGCGGCTGGTCGACCCCAACGGCCTCGTTGTCCAGCTCACCGAATGGGTGCCGCCCGCAGGAATCTGACCCACCCCCAACAACAGCGAGAACGAGAAGAGCAAGATGCAGAAGTTCGACACCCCCGCCCCGATCTCCACCGCCCTCGACATACCCGCGGGGCGCGTCCACATCATCGCCGCCGACCAGGCCGACACGGCGGTCGAGGTCCTGCCCGCCGACGCCTCGAAGCACCGCGACGTGACGGCCGCCGAGCAGACCCGGGTCGGCTGCACCGACGGCCTCCTGTGGATCGAGGCCGCGCTGCCGAAGAGCCGGCTCGTCGGCAACACCGGAGCCGTCGAGGTGACCGTCCGGCTGCCCGCCGGCTCCCGGGTGGAGGCGAAGGTGGCCAGCGGCGGATTCCGGGCCGTCGGACGGCTCGGCGACGTCACCTTCGAGGGCGCTCAGGGCTCGGTCGAGATCGACGAGGCCACCGGTGCCCGCCTCACCCTCCAGGCCGGCGACATCTCGGTCGGCCGCCTCGGCAGCTCCGCCGTGATCAGCACCCGAAAGGGCGACATCCGCATCGCCGAGGCCATGAGCGGCACGCTCGAACTGCGCACCGAGGCCGGCGACGTGTCGGTCTGCGCCGCCTCCGGAGTCTCCGCCTCCCTTGATGCCGGGAGCAGCCACGGCCGCATCCACAACTCACTCAGGAACACCGAAGGCATCGCCGGCCTGACCATCCACGCGACCACCGCCTACGGCGACATCACCGCCCGCAGCCTGTGACGAGGAGCACCAGCATGACGAACCTGGCCATCTCCGCGACCGGACTGCACAAGTCCTACGGCGACAAGGTCGTGCTCGACGGCATCGACCTGACCGTCCCGGAAGGAACGATCTTCTCCCTGCTCGGCCCCAACGGCGCCGGCAAGACCACCACCGTCCAGATCCTGTCCACCCTGATCCCCGCGGACGGCGGCACCGTCCAGGTCGCCGGCCACGACCCGACCCGCAGACCCGACGACGTACGCGGCGCGATCGGCGTCACCGGGCAGTACTCGGCCGTCGACAAGCTGCTCACCGGCGAGGAGAACCTGCTCCTCATGGCCGACCTCCACCACCTGTCCCGCAGCGACGGCAGACGCAAGGCCGCCGAACTGCTCGACCGCTTCGACCTGGTCGAGGCGGCCCGCAAACCGGCCGGCAGCTACTCCGGCGGCATGCAACGCCGGCTCGACCTGGCGATGACGCTGGTCGGCGACCCCCGCCTGATCTTCCTGGACGAGCCCACCACCGGCCTCGACCCGCGCAGCCGCCGCTCCATGTGGCAGATCGTCCGTGAGCTGGTCGCGGACGGCGTCACCATCTTCCTCACCACCCAGTACCTGGAGGAGGCCGACCAACTCGCGGACCGCATCGCCCTCCTCGACCACGGACGACTGATCGCCGAAGGCACCGCCGAAGAGCTCAAACGGCGCATCCCCGGCGGCCACATCACGCTCACCTTCGCCGACGCGTTCCTGCTCGACGCCGCCCGCCACGCGCTCGGCACCGGGACGGCCGATCCCGAGGCGCTCACCCTGCAGGTGCCGAGCGACGGCGGCGTCCGGACGGTCCGCGAACTGCTCGTCCACCTGGACGAACGCGCCATCGACGTCGCCGACATGAGCGTCCACACCCCCGACCTCGACGACGTCTTCCTCACCCTCACCGGCCAGCAGAAGGAGCCCGTCCGATGAGCACCCTCGGCCTGGCCGTACGCGACTCGAACACCATGGTCCGGCGCCAGCTCAAGCGCCTGGTCCGGTACCCGTCCATGACCGTGCAGCTGATCCTGACCCCCGTCGTCATCCTGCTGCTGTTCGTCTACGTCTTCGGCGGCACCCTCGGCGCCGGCCTCGGCGGCGGCCAGGGCGGCGGCCGCACCACCTACGTCAACTACGTCGTCCCCGGCATCCTGCTCATGGCCGCCGCCACCGCCGCGACAGGCACCGCCGTCATGGCCGCCACCGACATGACCGAAGGCATCATCGCCCGCTTCCGCACCATGCGGATCTTCCGCGCCTCGGTCCTCACCGGCCACGTCGTCGCCAGCGTCGTCCAGCAACTCCTCGGCATGGCCGTCCTCATCGGTGTCGCCTACGCCATCGGGTTCCGCCCCAGCGCCACGGCCGTCGAATGGCTGGCCGCCGCCGGACTGCTCACCCTGTTCGCCACGGCCATCACCTGGCTCGCCGTCGCCCTCGGCCTCAAGTCCCCGACGCCGGAGGCCGCCAGCAACGCCCCCATGCCCCTGGTCCTGCTGCCCTTCCTCGGCAGCGGCTTCGTCCCCACCGACTCCATGCCCACCGCCATCCGCTGGTTCGCCGAGTACCAGCCCTTCACCCCGATCATGGAAACCCTCCGCGGTCTCCTCCTCGGCACGCCGATCGGCAACAGCGCCGCCATCGCCCTCGCCTGGTGCCTCGGCCTCACCGTCGTCTCCTACCTCTGGGCCAAGAACATCTTCGACAAGGCCTGAGGCCGGCGCGCTGCTCGACCACCTGCCGGGCAACGACAGCGATGGGTTCGACCAAGTGGTCGAGGCGAGCATCGAAGTTGCCGTTCGGGTTGCGTTCAGCTCCGGTCACGCGCGTGCCCCACACCGGCCGCACGGCAACGGTCCGCGCCCAGTACTGGGCGCCGCGCCGCACCTACCAAGGCCCGCCCAGCCCGCCACGACCTGCTCCGGCAGGGCACCGAGATCCTCCCCGCCGACGACCGCGCGGCCGGCCTGATCCGCGCGCTCACGGTCACCGACCTCGAAGCGGAAGAAGCACGCCTGCGCGGTGACGGCCCCATCACCATGCCGCTGCGCTGGGAGCCCTGGGGCGAATCCATTCCCTTCCATACACATAGCGCGCCGGGGGCTTGCGGCACGACCCGGGTCGTGCCACGAGCGCCGCGAATCCCTGGCCGAAGTCAGAACCTGAGAAAGCAGGAGTACCGAAGTGCGTGTTGATGTCGACGACCGGGACGAGCGGGAGCGCGGCGAAGGGCCGCCCGGGGAGCGGCTGGTGACGGACGCCGACGTGATCATCGTGGGCGCAGGGCCGTCAGGCCTGATGCTGGCCGGTGAATTGCGGCTGGCCGGGGTGCGGCCCCTGGTGCTGGAGCGGCATCCGCAGCCCCGGGACACACCGAAGGCCAGCGGTATCGGCGGGCGGATCCTGGACCTGCTGCGATACCGAGGCATTCTGGACCGGTTCGAAGCGACCAGCAGCGACCCCGACATCGCTCCCCGATTCCCGTTCGGCAGTCTGCATCTGGACCTCACACAGCTCGCAGATCCTCCGATGCGGGCGTTGCCGATCTCACAAGCAGAAATCGAGCGGCTGCTCGGCGAACGCGCCCGCGAACTCGGCGCCGACATCCGCCGCGGGCACGAGGTGGTCGGGGTGCGCCAGGACGATGCCACCGTGACCGCGGAGGTGCAGGGGCCGGACGGGCCCTGCCGGGTGACCGCCCGATACCTGGTGGGCTGCGACGGCGCGCGCAGCCGGGTCCGCGACCTGGCCGGCATCCCGTTCCCCGGCACCACGTACCCGGAGGTCAACCGGCTCGCCGTGGTCACCGTGCCCGATTCGCTGACCGTGCTCGACAACGGCGACATCGACGTCCCCGGGCTGGGCACGATCCATGCGGGCTTCACCCGGACAGACCGCGGTGTGTTCGCGTTCGCGGTCACCGACGGGGTTCTGTCCCTCATGACCACCGAGGACGAGTCCGCCGAATACGACGATGACGAGCCGATGGGCCTGGCCGAGCTCGGCGACAGCATCCGACGGGTGCTCGGCGGGGATGTCCCTCTGGGAACACCGGTTCGGCTGTCGCGCTTCACCTTCAAGGACAGGCAGGTCGAGCGGTACCGCGACGGGCGGATCCTGCTGGCCGGCGATGCGGCCCACCTGTT
>NZ_JBFBDY010000277.1:0-8375 GCF_040683475.1 Kitasatospora sp. NPDC093558
GGGGGGGGGGGGGGGGGGGGGGGGGCGGGGGCGGGCCCCCCCCCCCCTCCCAACCCGGCCCTACACCCCCACGCCGGGGTCCCGGGGCCGCCCGGGGGCGGCGGGCCCCCCGACGGGAAGACAACCGAGCGGGGGAGGCCCCCAAGGGCCATGTCCGATTCCCGCCAGTCGTGCCTCCTCCGGTGCCGCAGACTGGACAGCGTGATCGACGACGACATCCGGTACCGAGCCGTGGACAGCCGGGACTCCCGCTTCGACGGGGTCTTCTTCACGGCCGTCACGACGACCGGCATCTACTGCCGACCGAGCTGCCCCGCCGTGACGCCCAAGCGCACCAACTGCGTCTTCTACCCCAGCGCCGCCGCCGCCCAGGGCGCCGGTTTCCGCGCCTGCCGCCGTTGCCGGCCCGACTCGGTGCCCGGCTCGCCCGAGTGGAACCACCGCGCCGACCTGGTCGGCCGGGCGATGCGCCTGATCGGCGACGGCGTCGTCGACCGCGAGGGCGTCGCCGGCCTCGCCCACCGCCTCGGCTACAGCGCCCGCCAGCTGCAGCGCCAGCTCACCGCCGAACTCGGCGCCGGCCCGATCGCGCTCGCCCGCGCCCGCCGTGCCCAGACCGCCCGGCTGCTCCTCCAGACCACCGAACTCCCGGTCACCGACGTCGCGTTCGCGGCCGGCTTCGCCTCCGTCCGGCAGTTCAACGACACCGTCCGCGAGGTCTACGACCGCACCCCGAGCGGCCTGCGCGCCGAGGTCGCGGCCGGCCGCCGCGTCGCGACCCCGGCCGGCGGCCTGACCCTGCGTCTCGCCTACCGCGGCGCGCTCGACAGCGACCACCTGATCGACTTCCTCGCCCTGCGCGCCGTCCCCGGCGTGGAGGAGGTCGTCCCCGGCACGCGCCCCGGCGTGCGCACCTACCGCCGCACCCTCGGGCTCCCGTACGGCCACGGCATCGCCGAGGTCGACGGGCTCGCGCCGGGCGACGAGCGCACCCGCGGCTGGCTCGACTGCCGCCTGCTCCTCACCGACCTGCGCGACCTGCCGACCGCCGTCCAGCGCCTGCGCGTCCTGTTCGACCTCGACGCGGACCCGGACGCCGTTGACGAGCAGCTCGGCGCCGACGTGCTCCTCGGCCCGCTGGTCCGCGAGCGCCCCGGGCTGCGCTCGCCCGGCCACGTCGACCCCCACGAACTCGCCGTCCGCGCCGTGCTGGGCCAGCAGATCACCGTCGGCGCGGCCCGCACCCTCGCGGGCCGCCTCGCCGAGAAGTACGGCACCGCCCTGCCCGAGCCGAACGGCGGCCTGCGCCTGCTCTTCCCGACGGCGGCCGCCCTGGCCACCGCCGACCCCGAGGACTTCGCGATGCCCGCCGCCCGCCGCCGGGCGCTCACCGGCCTGTGTGCCGCCCTCGCCGAGGGCGTGGTCCGGCTCGACGGCGGCGTCGACCGGGAGGAGTCGGCCGCGCAGCTGATGGCCCTGCCCGGCATCGGCCCGTGGACGGTCGGCTACCTGAGGATGCGGGCCCTCGCCGACCCCGACGTCTTCCTCCCGAGCGACATCGGCGTCAAGCACGGCCTGACCCGCCTCGGCGCCCCCGGCGACCCCAAGTCCGCCGCCCGCGCCGCCGAGGCGTGGGCCCCCTGGCGCTCCTACGCGGTCCACCGGCTGTGGGCCGGGCCCGCGAGCACCACCAGCACCGGAACGGAGAACGCACGAGCATGACCACCACCGTCTTCACGACCATGGAGAGCCCCTTCGGGCAACTGCTGCTGAGCGGCGTCCGGCCCGACGGGGGCGGTCCGGCCGCGCTGGCCACCGTCACCGCCCCCGGCCAGAAGTACGCCCTCGCCGAGCCCGCCGACGACTGGGTCCCCGACCCGGAGGCGCTCGCCGAGCCCGTGGCCCAGCTCGCCGCCTACTTCGCCGGTGAGCGCACGGAGTTCGACCTGCCGCTCGCCCCGGAGGGCACCGAGTTCCGGCGGCGGATCTGGGCGGCCCTGGACGACATCCCGTACGGCAAGACCGTCACGTACGGCCAACTCGCCGCCATGGCGGGGGAGTCGCCGCGGGCCGTGCGCGCCGTCGGCGGGGCCGTGGGCGCCAACCCGCTGCTCATCGTCCGCCCCTGCCACCGCGTCCTCGGGGCCAACGGCGCCCTGACCGGCTTCGCGGCCGGTGTCGACCGCAAGCGCTGGCTCCTGGAGATGGAGAGCGGCACCCTGTTCTGAGCCCGAGTCCTACGAGGACTACGCCTGCAGGTCGACGCGCCAGTTGTGGCTGCGCATGAAGCGGCCGGGCGGGAACTCGAAGTCCGTCTCCCCGAGGAGCGTGAAGCCGGCCTTCTCGCAGACGGCGTTCGACGCGGGGTTGTCGACTGACGGGAAGGCGTGCAGGTACCGGTGCCGGGCCTCGCGGCGGGCGGCGGCGACGGCCGCGCGGGTCGCCGCGACGGCGTGGCCCCGGCCCTGGAAGGGCGGGAGGACGTTCCACCCCATCTCGTGGACCGTCGCGCCCTCCCACGTCCGGGTGCCGTAGCCGACGGTGCCGACGGACTCGCCGCCGGGCAGCAGCACGATCCGGTACATGCAGCCCAGGCCGGAGGGGACGAAGTCGAGGTAGCGGGCGTGCCGGACGAGCAGCTGCTCCTCGCTCTCCGGACCGCCGACGTGCGTCTTCATCTCCGGCGTGTTGACCCGGCGCAGCAGCGCGAGGTCGGCGTCCGTCCAGGGTTCGAGGTGTACCTGTGCCGCGGTGGTGCTCGGTATAGGGGTCATGGCGCGGACGTTAGCGCCTGCCGGACTGCTGCGACCAGCGGTTATTCGGCGGTCGGGGTGGGTCCGGCGAGGGCGCGGGCGAGCTGGTCGAGGGCGGGCAGGGCCTGGACGACGGCATCGCGGTCGGCGGGGGCGAGGGTGCCGAGGGCGTCGGCGATGCGGCGTTCGTGGGCGTGCTGCCAGTCGTCGAGCTGGCGCTGTCCGGCGGGGGTGAGGGCGATGCGGGCGGTGCGGCGGTCGCCGGGGTCGGCCTGGCGGTCGACGAAGCCGGCGTCGAGGAGTTTGCCGACGAGGCCGCTGACGGTGTTGGGGGCGAGCCGCTGGCGGGCGGCGAGTTCGCCGACCCGCAGGGGTGCGGCGGCGAGGCTCTGGAGGAGTTCGACCTGGGCCATGGGGAGGGATTCCCACGGGTAGTCGGTGCGGATGCTGCTGCGCAGGGCGCGGCGCAGGCGGGTGACGACGTCGGTCAGCCGGCGGGCGTGTTCGACCGACGTTTCGGGGGTTCCGGTGGCGGAGTCGGGAACGTGCGGTGACGACGGCATGGCGGACAGCGTATCGCCTGGTACGGACGCTCCGGCCGGCCCGGTGGGGGGTGCCCGGGGCCCGTTCGTGCGCGCCCTCCGGGTGCCGTGCGCGCCCGCTACGCCCCGTACGCATCTGGTGCCGATCAGGTCGTAGAGAGAACATATCTGCATCCGATATATTGAGTGCCATGAACGCCACCGCTCTTGCCGTGCGGCTGCTCACCGAGCGCCCCAGGCCCCGCGGCATAGCCGGCTGGCGCCACGCCCACTGGCTGGCCGTCGGCACCGTGTGTCTCGGCGCCTTCCTCGGGCAACTCGACGCCAGCGTGATCGCTCTGGTCTTCCCGGCGCTCGGCCGCCACTTCGACGCGGGCTTCGCCGCCGTCGAGTGGGTCGCCCTCGCCTACCTGCTCGTCCTGGTCGCCCTGCTGGCCCCGATCGGCTGGCTGTCCGACCTGGTGGGCCGCAAGACGATGTACATCGCCGGCTTCGCCGTCTTCGGCCTGTCCTCGCTCTGCGCCGGGTTCGCGGGGAGCCTCTGGATCCTGGTCGGCTGCCGGGCCGTGCAGGCCGTGGGCGCCGCGATGATGCAGGCCAACAGCGTCGCCCTGGTGGCGCGCGGCGTGCCCGAGCACGCGATGCGGCGGGCGCTGGGCATCCAGGCCGCCGCCCAGGGCCTCGGGCTGGCGCTCGGGCCGAGCGTCGGCGGGCTGCTCGTCGAGCACGCGTCGTGGCAGTGGGTGTTCTGGGTCAACGTGCCGATCGGCGCGCTCGGCATCGTCGCCGGCTGGTACCTACTGCCGCGTACGAGGACGGAGCACGTGCGGACGGAGCACGTGCGGACGGAGCACGCGCGGACGGAGCGCACGACGATGGATCGTGCTGCCGTCGTGCCCCGGCCCCGCGGGCCCCGCAGGCCCCGTGAGAAGGCGCCCCGCTTCGACTTCCCCGGGATGCTGCTGATCACCGGTGCCACGACGGCGCTGCTGCTCGCCCTGTCCACGGCCTCCGGCCTGCCGCTCCCCGGCTGGCTCGTCGCCGTCCTCCTCGTCGTCGCCGCGGTCCTGACGCAAGCGCTGGTGCGCCAGGAGCAGCGGGCCGCCCGGCCGATCCTGGCGCCCGGGCTGGTCAACACGCCGGGCGTGCGGTCCGGGCTGGTGGTCGCGCTGATCGGGTACCTGCTGCTGTTCTGCCCGCTCGTGCTGGGGCCGGTGCTGCTGACCGGCGCGGGTGTGTCGACGGCCGGTGCGGGCCTGGTGATCACGCTGCTGCCGGCCGCGTTCGCGCTCGCCGCGACGGTCGGCGGCGGGCTGCTGCCGCGCGGCTGGTCGGACGTGACCAGGTGCCGCTTCGGTGCGCTGCTGGCGGGAGCCGGGCTGCTGCTGTTCGCCGTGCTGCCGGTCTCGGGCGGGGTGTCGGCGGCCCCGCTGCTGGTCGCCGGGTACGGTCTGGGCCTGCTGCTGCCGGCGAACAACGCGCTGGTGATGCGGGCGATCCCGGCGGCGTGCTCGGCGGTCGGCGGCGGCATGGTGAACATGGCGCGCAGCCTGGGCACGGCGCTCGGGATGGCGCTGTCCGTCCTCGGTGTCCATCTGGCGGGCGCGGCGTCCGGTGGGCGGACGGTGCTGCTCGTCCTCGCGGGGGTCGCGGCGGCAGCAGCCGTCCTCGCCCGTCCGGCCCGCCGGGGCCCGTTCCCGAAGCGCGACTAGGACACGGCGTTCAGCGCGTCCTGGGCCCGGTTGAGGCCGCGCTGCACGAGGGTCTCCACCGCGTCCGCGCAGCGGTCCAACACGTCGGGCAGGGCGGCGAGTTCGTCCTCCGAGAACTTCTTCAGGACGAAGTCGCCGATGCTCTGCCCCTTCGGCGGGCGGCCGAGGCCGAAGCGCAGCCGGACGAAGTCGCGGGTGCCGAGGACGTCGCCGACGGAGCGCACGCCGTTGTGCCCGCCGGGGCCGCCGCCGCGCTTGAGCTTGCAGGAGCCGAACGCGAAGTCGAGGTCGTCCTGGACCACCACCAGCTGCTCGACGGGTACGCCGTGGCGCCGCATCAGGCCGGCCACCGGGCGGCCCGACAGGTTGATGAACCACTGCGGCTTGACGAGCAGCACCCGCCGGCCGTCGACCTCGATTTCGGCGACCTGGCTGCCGATCGCGCGTCGCCGGAACCGCGCGCCGTGCCGCTCGGCGAGCCGGTCGACGGCGAGGAAGCCCGCGTTGTGCCGGGTGAGTCGGAACCAGGGGCCGGGGTTGCCCAGGCCGGCGACGAGCCAGGGGGTGTCGGGGGTCATCTCTGCTGCTCCAGGGTTGGGGGGATCAGGGGGATTCGGGGGGTCAGGGGGAGAGGGGCGGGAAAAAGAAAGCGGGTGCGGTGGGGACGGAACGTTCCGTCCCCACCGCACCCCCGGCCCGTCGGGCCGTGCGGACGCGGGTCAGGATGCGGGCACGCCGGGGGCGGCGCCGCGCTCCTTGAGCATGTCGGTCATCAGGTCCAGCTCGGAGGTCTGGGCGACCACCATCGACTGGGCGAGCCGCTTCTCGCTGTCGTTCTTCGACAGGTCCACGTAGCCCTGGGCCATCGCGACGCCGCCCTTGTGGTGCTCGATCATCAGCTGGAGGTAGTACACCTCGGCGTCCTTGCCGCTGAGCGTGCGCAGCTTGGCCAGCTGGGCGTTGGTCGCCATGCCGGGCATCAGCGAGCCGTCGTGGGCCTGGTAGTCGTGGTCCATCCTCATCCACGCCATCGGCTTGGCCGGCGAGTGCTGCGACAGCCCCCACTGGTCGAGCCAGCCCATCATCATGCCGCGCTGGTTGGCCTGGGTGTTGATGACGTCGAACGCCAGGGTGCGAGTCGGCTCGTCGGAGGTGCGGTCCCGGACGATGAACGACAGGTCCACCGCCTGCTGGTGGTGGGTCGCCATGTCGCGGGCGAACCCGGCCTCGGGCGAGTCGTCCGCCGGGACGGCCAGCGAGGACGAGCCGGAGGCCGACGTCCCGCTCGCCACCAGGGCCGGCACCCCGAGCGCCAGCGCGACGGCGGCGGCCAGCGCGGCCGGCCACCACAGCCGGCGCCGGGGTCGCGCGACGGCCTGCGGCTCGTCGGCGGCCGTGGGCTTCGGCTCGCCGGTCACATCTGCCCCATGGTGCAGGAGGCGCCCGGCTCCTGCGTCTGCTTGCCCTGGACGTACTTGGTGAAGAACTGGTTCACCCGGGGGTCGGAGGCGCTGTCGACGACGAGCTGGGTGCTCCAGGCGTTCAGGGTGATGGTGCCCTGCTCGTCCGGGTAGGGGCTCATGAGCGAGTACGGGGTGGCCTTGACCTTGTCGGAGAGGGTCTTGATGTCGTCCGGGGTGGCCTTGCCGTTGTAGGTCACCCAGACCGCGCCGTGCTCCAGCGAGTGGACGGCGCGCTCGTTCTCGACCGGCTGGTCGTAGACGTGGCCCATGCAGTCGAGCCAGATCGCGTTGTGGTCGCCGCCGACCGGCGGGGTCATCGGGTAGGTGACCTTCTCCTTGACGTGGTTGCGGCTCAGGTCGCCGAAGGTCTTCACGCCCGGGATGTCGGCGTTGGCGGCGGCCTCCTGCGCGTGCTTCTTGTCGCTCTGGTCCTTGAGGACCCAGGCGATCGCGCCGCCGGTGCCGGCGACCAGGACGCACGCCGCCACGATCGCGACGATCTTGTTGCGGCGGTCGCGGCGCTGCTCGACGGCGCGCAGCTCGGCGATCCGGGCGCGGCGGTCGAGGCCGGCCTGCTGCTTGTTCTTGCTGGACTGCTTGGAGGCGGAACCCATGGTGGTTGTCCTTGTCCCTGCGCGCGCCCGGCTGGGCGCGGCGGTCGGCTGAGGTGGGGGTGGGGCGGATCCGTCCGGTGGTGGACGGCGGGTTCCGCTCAGGAGCGGTGCACCTGGAGTTCGTGCAGATCGGGTGCGGGGTGCGGGCCGACGAGCAGCCCGGCGGGGGCGACCCGGGGTAGCGCCTCGGGCGCCGACGTGTGCGGTGACAGCACGGGCTGCGGCTGCGGCGGCGGGTTCGGCAGCTGGGCGTCCTGGCCGCAGTACGGGTGGCTGGAGCAGCCGTTGTCGCGCTGCGGCGGACGGCCGTCGGCCGAGCACCACGTCCAGCGGCGCGGTCCGTCGAGGTGCAGGTGGTGGTCGGCGGGCTTGGCGGCCTTGGCACTGTGGCCAGTGGCGGCGCCCGCAGCGGCCGTGGCGGAGACGACGGTCACGGTGGTGGCCACCGTGACGGTGCTCGCCGTCGCGGCGGCCTGGTCGGTGGCCATCGCGCGGCCCGTGCACGGCAGCGCCGTCAGCAGTCCGACCAGCAGCAGGATCCACAGCACACCCGCCGGGCGGCCCGCCACTGCGGCCCTCCCCGGTCGGGGCGAGCTGGGGGCCGACGCGGTCATGGGCACATTTAATCAGCCGAACGAGTGATGCGATGCCCCTCCTCTGGCCCCATTTTCGGCCCCCAATGGCACCGAACGGCACGGAAACACCCTGCTCCGGGCACTTCCGGCAAGCAGGGACGGAACGGTAGCGGACGCGGCGGCGGACCGGGTGGCCGGGAACGTTCCGGCCGGTGTCCGGTTGTCGCCGAAACCCGGACAGCGTCGTTGCACTTGGAGACAATGACGTCGAGTCCGGCCCCGCCGGGGGCGGCGCGACCACGGACCGACCAGGAGCCGCCAGATGACCAAACAGGGTGCACCCGCACAGCCCCACCGGCCCGACGACGGGTGGTGGGACGCCGTCTACGACGGCCCGGCGGGCACCCTCCCGGACACACCCGGGGCGGACCCGGGCGACGGCAGCGTCGACGACTGGTTCGACACGGCGGCGGGCCTGATCGCTCCGCAGCGCACCGGCGAGCAGGCGGAGGAGGCGGCAGCGGCCGCGGCGGTGGCGCCCGTGGGCGGGCGGGACAGCATCGACGACTGGTTCGACACCGCGCTGGACGTGATCGGCCAGCCGGTCGCGCCGACGCCGGCGCCGGCGCCGGCGGCCGAGGCTGCACCGGCACCGGCACCCGCCCCCGCACCCGCACCCGCACCCGCCCCCGCACCCGCACCCGGACCCGCACCGA
>NZ_JBFBDY010000278.1:0-8347 GCF_040683475.1 Kitasatospora sp. NPDC093558
CCGGGACGGCCGGGCCGCCGCGCTGGTGGCCGCGCCGGCCGAGCGGGTCGCCGAGCGGCTGCGCCGGGCGCGGCTGGCCCTCCAGGCCCGGCTCACCGGGCGGCGCACCCTGCGGGTCGGGGTCGGCCCGGGCGCGCCGGCGAAGCCAGCCGCGCTGCGGGCGGCGCTCGTCCAGGCCCGGTACGTGCTGGAGGGCTCGGCCGGCCCGGTCGGCAGCGCGGTCGAGCTGGATTCGCTGGCCGGGCTGCTGCGCGGCATCCCGGCGGAGGTGACGGCCGCCTTCCACACCCGGCTGCTCGCGCCGCTCGCCGCCCACGACCGGGAGAACGGCGTCTCCCTGCTGGGCACGCTCGCGGTGTTCCTGGACCACGACGGCTCATGGGCGCGGACGGCGGAACAGCTCCACATCCACGTGAACACCGTCCACTACCGGATCCGCCGGATCGAGGAGCTGACCGGCCGCAACCTGGCCCGCCTGCACGACCGGCTCGACCTGCGGGCGGCGCTACTGTGCGCCCCGGATGCGGTGGCGGTCCCGGCGCAGGGATCGGGAGCGAGAGCGGTGGCGGGGTCGGGAGCGGCGGCAGGGCCGGGGACGCGAGCGGGGTCGGGGTCGGCCGTGGGCCCGGCTCCGGCGCGGGGTGGCGGTCCTGCGGTTACGGCACGTCGTACGGCCGCAGCCGGGCGCTGACCTCGCCCAACCCCTCTGCGAGGACGGCGAGTTGCTCGCGACTGAGGACGTCGATCAGCAGTTCGCGGACCAGGGCGACGTGGCCGGGCGCGGCCTGGCGGACCACCTCGCGCCCCTGGTCGGTGAGTTCGGCCATCACGCCGCGCACGTCGCTCGGGCAGGAGCGGCGGCCTACCAGGCCCATCCGCTCCAGCTGGGTGACCTGGTAGGTGAGGCCGCTCTTGGAGGTGACCAGCTTCTCCGCCAGCTCCGTCATCCGCAGCGAGTCGGCCGGGGCGGCGGAGAGGTGCACCAGGATCTCGTACTGGGTGTGCGAGAGGCCGGAGTCCTCCTTGAGCTGGCGCTCCAGGCGGCGGTTGAGCAGATTGCTCGCGACGACGAAACCCCGCCAGGCGGCCATCTCGTGCTCGTCGAGCCAGCGGGGCTCACGGGGTGCGGACATGGGGCCCAGCCTACTCCCGTTGTTCAAATTCGAACGAAGGTGTACCGTCCATCAGTAGAGGTTCAAATTTGAACTACACCGGATTGAGGAAGTCGCCATGAGCACCGCGGCCCCCGAGCGCATGCCCGCCCTGTACCTCTCGCACGGCGCGCCGCCGCTCGCCGACGACCCGATCTGGCCCGGCCAGCTCGCCGCCTGGTCGGCCGACCTGCCCCGCCCCAAGGCCGTCCTGATGGTCTCGGCGCACTGGGAGGAGGCCCCGCTCGCGCTCGGCGCCGTCCACACCGTGCCGCTGGTCTACGACTTCTGGGGCTTCCCCGAGCACTACTACCGGGTGCAGTACGCCGCCCCCGGCGCACCGGAGCTCGCCGAGCGCGTGCGCAAGCTGCTGCGCGCCCCCGGCACACCCGTCCAGGACATCCCGGACCGCGGACTCGACCACGGCGCCTACGTCCCGCTCGTCGAGATGTACCCCGAGGCCGACGTCCCCGTCCTCCAGGTCTCCCTGCCCACGCTCGACCCCCAGCGGCTGCTGGAGATCGGCCGCCGGCTCGCCCCGCTGCGCGACGAGGGCGTGCTGATCGTCGGCAGCGGCTTCTTCACCCACAACCTGCGGGCGCTCAGCAGCGACGGGCGGATCAGCTCGGTCATGGCCGAGTTCGACGACTGGGGCCGGCGCGCGCTCGCCGCGCACGACCTCGACGCGCTGCTCGACTTCGAGCACAAGGCCCCGGCTGGGAAGCTGGCGCACCCGCGCACCGAGCACTTCGCGCCGCTGTTCGTCACGCTCGGCGCCGGCGAGGCCGACCTCGACAGCCAGCGCAGCGTCATCGACGGCTTCTGGATGGGGCTCGCGAAGCGCTCGATCCAGCTCGGGTAGCGGCCCTGGGCCAGGGGCCGGCACCTGGGTCCTCAGAGCGCGCAGCAGGTGAAGCGCTCGCCGATGTGCTCGGGCTGCTCGATCTCGTCGACCAGGGCGACCGCGTAGTCCGGCACCGAGATCCGGCTGCGGCCGGCCGCGTCGGCGAGCAGCTGTTCCAGGCCCGTCCGGTAGTGGCCGGTCCGCTCCCCCGGGCCGATCTCGGCGGCCGGGCTGAGCACCGTCCAGCGGATGTCGGAGACGGTCCGGTAGTAGTCCAGGGCCTCGCCGTGCGCGTGCATGATCTGCAGGACCGGCGCCGGCAGCCCAGGGGCGTCCCAGACCCGCACGCCCGACGCGGTCTCCAGGCTGCCCGCCCCGCCGACCGCGATCAGCCGGGGCGCCGCCCCGCCGAGCGCGCGCAGGCCCTCGACCAGTGCCCGGGCGGCGGGCTCGATCAGGGCGGCGTGGCCGGGCCCGTCGCCGCCGCCCACCGCACTCACCAGGACGTCCCGTCCGGCCGCGACGCGGGCCACGTCCGCCGGGTCCAGCACGTCGCCGCGCTCGACGGCCGCCGCGTCGCCCCGGTACCGGCCCGGATCGCGCACCACCGCCAGGACGTCGTGCCCGCGCGCCGCCGCCTCCGCGACGACGGCGCTGCCGATGGTGCCGTTTGCGCCGATCACGGCGATTGTGGCCATGGGGTACCTGCCTGTCCGTTCGGTGGCGGTCTGCAGTGTTCTGACGTTTCGTCAGGCATCGGCGATTATCGGCCAACCGGCCGCCCGGGGGCGTCGCGACAACCCGGGCGGAGGCCGGAATTCCGTCGCGGACCCGCACCCGGCCGGGCGGTCGGTAAAGACTTCGGATGACACCAGGCCATTACGTCGACAACTGTCGAACTTCACCGACCGGTCGGCCGGTCGGCTCCCGGGCGCCGGGCCGGACGCAACCCCGCGCGGGAACTCCCCGCCGCCTTGCGGGCTTTCGGCCAACCCCATCGGGAGGCCTGGTCCGTACGGACAGGACGGCGCACGATCGGAAGTGACAGGAGCGACGTGACAACGCCCCTGTTACCCATGCGACTTGTGCGATTGAGGAGACTCGACATGCAGAAGAAGTGGGCACTTCGCGCGGCCACCCTCACCCGCGGTGCCGCTCGTGGATGAGCAACTGCAACAGCCAGATCCCCGGCTGACCACCGCCACTTCCCCTGCGGTGAACGGCTGACCGAGGGTGGTTCCGCGCCGAGCGCACGGCGCGGGACCACCCTCGACCCGCGTCAGGCGCCGCCGGTGGCGATGCGCTCGGTGTGGCTGCGCTCGACGCAGAACTCGTTGCCCTCGGGGTCGGACAGGACGGCCCAGCCGCGGCCGTCCGCCGTGCGGCGGTCGTCGAGGAGCTTCGCGCCCAGGGCAAGCAGGCGCTCGACCTCCTCCTCCCGGGAACGGTCCTGCGGCTGGAGGTCCAGGTGGACGCGGTTCTTCACCGCCTTGCCGTCCGGCACCCGGATGAACAGCAGCGGGGCCCCCGCGGACTCCACCAGCGCCTCCGCGTCCCCCGGGTTGTCGTCCTCGCTGACGGTGCCGTCCAGCACCTGTGCCCAGAAGGTCGCGAGGGCGTACGGATCCGCACAATCGATCGTCACGTGTCGTACCAGAGAAGCCATGCGCCCTACTCTGGACGGCTCCGGCCTGCGCCGTCCACCCTATTCCGCCCTGTTCCGGGAGTGCCGGTGGCCGTCGAGCGGGAACTCCGGCGGCAGGGCCGTCAGCAGCTCGCGGAACGCGTACCCGCTCTTCTCCGCCACCCGGCATGAGGCGGCGTTGTCCACCTGGTGCAGCAGGTCGATCCGGGCCAGGCCCTCGTCGGCGAACGCGGCGAACGCCCAGGCCGTCAGCGCCTCCACCGCGCGCGGCGCGACGCCCCGGCCGCGGGCGGCGGCGGCCGTCCAGTAGCCGACCTCGGCGGCCTCGCCGCCGCGGGCACCGCGCTTGAGCACCACGTTGGCGACCAGGTGCCCCGTCTTCGCGTCCAGGACGGCGAAGCTGTAGCGGGAGCCCTCCGACCAGCCACGGTGCTGGACGTCCAGCCAGCGCGCGGCCTGGCCGGCGTCGTCCACCGGGATGCGGGTGAAGCGGCGCAGCGTCTCGTCCCGGTAGATCTCGATCAGCGCGGGGGCGTCCGCGTCCTCGAACGGGCGCAGCAGCAGGCCGTCCGCCGCCGGGCGGGCGGTGAGGGCGACGGTCACTGCAGGCCTTCCCAGCCCCAGCGGGGCGTCGGGCCCGGATCGCCGAGGTCGGTGCCGGCCGGGGAGGCCGAGACGTCCTCGGCGATCCTCGTGCCCCAGTCGAAGTACTCCAGCACCCGGCGGCGCAGGAGTTCGTCGTCCGGCAGCTCCTTGGCGACCGCGGCGGCCATCAGCTCCATCCAGCGCAGGCGCTGCTCCTCGGTGATGGCGAGGCCGAGGTGTGCGCGCAGCAGCGACTGGTGGCCGCCGAGTTCCTCGGTGAAGCGGGCCGGGCCGCCGAAGATCTCCGCCAGCCAGACGGCGACGTGCTCGATGTGCGTGGTCGTGAAGTCGGCGAAGACGGGTGCGAGGAGGGGGTCGGCGAGGACGCCCTCGTAGAAGGTGTTGCTGAGTCTGCGCAGCGCTTCGATGCCGCCGACGGCCTCGTAGAGGCTGCCGGGCCGCTGGTCGTCGCTCATCGGTGCTCCCCGTGGTGGTGGTGGTGGTGACGGTGCGTCGGGACCTTCCTAGCAGGTCGGTACAGCTTCTCGGCGCTCTCCCGCATTCCCGCACTCCCGCTTTCGCGCATTCCCGCTTTCCAGCTTGACCTTGCCCTTGGCGTCAGGGTCCGAGGGTGGGCGCATGAACACCGAAGAGACGGCAAGCGTGGCAGCAGCGGAACGGCGCGTCGTCCTCGTCACCGGGGCCGGGACGGGGATCGGACGGGAGACGGCGCGCGCGTTCGCCGCCGGGGGCGCGCGGGTGGTGGCGGTCGGACGGCGGCCGGAGCCGCTCGCCGAGACCGCCGCGGCGCACCCGGGGCTGATCCGGCCGCTGACCGCCGACATCACCGGGCCGGGCGCGCCGGAGGCGATCGTCGCGCGGACGCTGGAGCGGTACGGGCGGCTGGACGTGCTGGTCAACAACGCCGGGATCGTCCGCGGCGGGCAGGGCTCCGGCGGCCACGGCAGTTCTGACGGCTCGGACGGCTCCGGCGGCCACGGCAGTTACGACCGTGCGGGGGTCGAGGCGCTGCTGGCCACCAACCTGGTGGCGCCGGTCCTGCTCGGGCAGGCCGCCGTGCCGGCGCTCGCCGCGAGCCGGGGCGTGGTGGTCAACGTCAGCACCGCCGTCGGGCAGCGCGGCTGGCCGTCCAACGCGGTGTACGCGGCGAGCAAGGCCGCGCTGGAGACGGTGACCCGCAGCTGGGCGGTCGAGCTGGCGCCGCGCGGCATCCGGGTCGTGGCGGTGGCGCCCGGCGCGATCGACACCCCGATCGGCGAGCACGCGGCGTTCGACCCCGAGCAGCGCGCCGCCGTCCGGCGGTGGCAGATCGCGCACACGCCGCTGGGCCGGATCGGCCGGCCGGAGGAGGTGGCCTGGGCGATCACGCAACTGGCCGCCCCGCAGGCCTCGTTCGTCACCGGCGTAGTGTTGTCGGTCGACGGGGGCGCGCTCGTGGGGTGACGCGCAGGGCCCGGGTGGCCGGTGGGGCCAGTGCGGACAGTGGGGACAGTGGGGGCGGTGCGGGTGCGGATCGGGGAACTGGCGGAGCTGGCCGGCACGACGGCCCGCGCGCTGCGCCACTACGAGCAGGCCGGGCTGCTCACCGCCGGGCGCGCCTCGAACGGCTACCGCGAGTACGGGGAAGCCGACGCCGTCCGGGTGCGCAACATCCGCGCCCTGGTCGGGGCCGGGCTCACCTTGGAGGACCTCCGGCCGCTGCTGAGCTGCCTGGACGGCGACGTCATGGCGCAGCCGCCGTCCGCGCGGGTGCTCGGGATCGCCCGCGAGCGGCTGGCTGTGCTGGAGCGGCGGATCGCCGCCCAGACGGAGGCCAGGGACCGGCTGCTCGCCGCGCTGGCGGCGACGACGACGACGGCGACGACGGACATGGCAGCCGACACGGGGGCAGCAGACACGGCGACGGCGGACATGGCAGCCGACACGGCGGCGGGCGGCCCCCCGGGCGGGTGACACCCCCGATCGGGGGTGTGCAGGGGGCGGCCCGGAGAGGACAGTGGGCGCATGCAGATTCCACTCTCCGTGATGGACTTCCTCGACCGGGCCGAGCTGGTCTACGGCGACCGGGTCGGGATCGTCGACGAGCCGGTGCAGCCGGCCGCTTCCTGGGACGGGCTGAGCTACCGCCGGATCGCCGAGCTGGCCCGGGCCCAGGCCGCCGGGCTGGACCGGCTCGGCGTCGGGCCGGGCGAGCGGGTCGCGATCGTGTCGCACAACTCGGCCCGGCTGCTCACCTCCTTCTTCGGCGTGAGCGGGTACGGCCGCGTGCTGGTGCCGGTGAACTTCCGGCTCAAGGCCGAGGAGGTGTCGTACATCGTCGAGCAGAGCGGCGCGTCCGTCCTGCTGGTCGACCCCGAACTCGCCGACGCGCTCCACGGGGTGGTGGCCAAGCACAAGTTCGTGATCGGCGCCGACAGCGACGCCGTCCTCTACGACTTCGACAACTCCCCCCGCCGGTACGCGATCTCCGAGAACGACACCGCCACCATCAACTACACCAGCGGAACCACCGCCCGCCCCAAGGGCGTTCAGCTCACCCACCGCAACGTCTGGCTCAACGCGACGACCATGGGCCTGCATTACGGCGCGAGCGACCGGGACGTCTACCTGCACACCCTGCCGATGTTCCACGCCAACGGCTGGGGACTGCCGTTCACGCTCACCGGCCTGGGCGCGCAGCACATCGTGCTGCGCAAGGTCGACGGTGCCGAGATCCTGCGCCGCGTCGAGCGGCACGGCGTGACCTTCCTGTGCGGCGCGCCCGCGGTCGTCCAGATGGTGCTGGACGCGGCGGCCGACTGGGACGGGCCGGTGCCCGGGCGCGACCGGGTGCGGATGATCGTGGCCGGCGCCCCGCCGCCGACCTCCGTCGTCCAGCGCGTCGAGGCCGAACTCGGCTGGGAATTCATGCAGTTGTACGGCCTGACCGAGACCTCCCCGGTGGTCACCGTCAACCGCGCCCGCGCCGAGTGGGACGCCCTGCCCGCCGCCGAGCGGGCGGAGAAGCTGGTGCAGGCCGGCGCCCCCTCGCTCGGCACCCAGCTGCGGGTCGACCCGTCCGGCGAGGTGCTCGTGCGCTCCAACACCGTCCTGGACGGCTACTGGCAGCAGCCCGAGGCGACGGGCGACGCGCTGCGGGACGAGTGGTTCCACACCGGGGACGGCGGCGTCCTCGCCGACGGCTACCTCACCATCTCGGACCGGAAGAAGGACGTCATCATCAGCGGCGGGGAGAACGTCTCCTCGATCGAGGTGGAGGACTGCCTCTACGCCCACCCGGCGGTGGCTGAGGCCGCGGTGATCGGGGTGCCGGACGACAAGTGGGGCGAGACGGTCAAGGCGCTCGTCGTCCTCCGGGAGGGGAACGGCGACGTCACCGCGGCGGAGCTGATCGCGCACTGCAAGCAGCGGCTGGCCGGCTACAAGTCGCCCACCTCGGTGGAGTTCCGGGACGAACTGCCGCGCACCGCCACCGGGAAGCTGCAGAAGTTCCGGCTGCGCGAACCGTACTGGCGCGGGCAGGGGCGGCAGGTCAACTGAGGCCGCGGCCCGGTCGGCGACAGGGGGTTCAGTCGACGAGTCCCGACTCCCTGGCCGCCACGGCGAGTTCGGTCCGGTTGCGAACGCCGAGCTTGTGCATGGCGGACTTCAGGTAGCCCGTCACGGTGTTGCAGGTCAGCCCCAGCCGGGCGGCGATCTCCGGGTTCGTCCGGCCGGTCGCCGCCCAGCGCAGCACCTCGTGCTCGCGCGGGGTGAGCGGCCGTCCGGGCCGGGTCCGTCCGCTCCCGGCGCGGCTCCAGGCGGCGGCCCCGGCGAGCGCCCGGGTCGCGGTTGCCGCCAGCTCGCCGACGGCCGCGATCCGGACGTCGCCGAACGGGACGACGGCGCGCAGCGAGGCGTACACCACGCCGTACACGGTGCCGTCGTGCAGCAGCGGCACGGTGAGCATCGCGTACAGGTCCTCGGCGCTGACGGCGGCGTCGTGGTGGTGCGAGATCGTGGTGGCGGCGCGGTAGTCGGGCACCCAGCTGGGCGCCCGCTCGGCCAGCGCGCGCCCGCCAAGGCCGGTGCCGGCCGGGACGGGACGGTCGTGCAGCAGGT
>NZ_JBFBDY010000279.1:0-8336 GCF_040683475.1 Kitasatospora sp. NPDC093558
GTGCCCGTCCGCGGACCGTAGCCGACCAGCACCTCGCGACGCTCGGGCTCGCCCGTCGCGGCGGGCGCCTCGGCCACAGGAGCCGCCGGAGCGGCCGGAGCCGCGGCGGGGGCGGCCGGAGCCGGGGCCCCGCCCTCCCCGGCGACCGCGACCGAGATGATCACGGTGCCGACGTCGACCGTCGCGCCCTCGGGGAAGAAGAGCTGCTCGACGACCCCGTTGAACGGGATCGGCAGCTCCACCGCGGCCTTGGCGGTCTCCACCTCGCAGACGACCTGGCCGTCCGTCACCGTGTCACCCGGCTTGACGTACCAGCTGAGGATCTCGGCCTCGGTGAGGCCCTCGCCCACATCGGGCATCTTGAACTCGCGGAGCGAGCGAACTTCGGTGGTCACCTTTGCTCCCCGGGATCAGTACGCGAGCGCGCGGTCGACGGCGTCGAGCACGCGGTCCAGGTCGGGCAGGAAAGTCTCCTCGACCCGGGACGGCGGGTACGGCGCGAAGTAGCCGCCGACCCGCAGGACCGGCGCCTCCAGGTGGTAGAAGCACCGCTCGGTGAGGCGGGCGGCCAGCTCGGCGCCCATGCCCATGAACACCGGTGCCTCGTGCACCACGACGGCCCGCCCGGTGCGCTTGACGGACTCCTCGACGGTGGCGAAGTCCACCGGGGAGAGCGAGCGCAGGTCGACGACCTCCAGCCGGCGGCCGTCCTCCTCGGCCGCCGCGGCGGCCTCCAGGCAGACCTTGACCATCGGGCCGTAGGCGATCAGCGTCGCGTCGGTGCCGGACCGGACGATCCGGGCGTCGTGCAGCCCGAGGTCGGCGGCAGCGCCGACCTCGCCCTTGTCCCAGTAGCGGCGCTTGGGCTCCAGGAAGATCACCGGGTCGTCGGAGGCGATGGCCTGCCGCAGCATCCAGTGCGCGTCGTGCGCGCCGGCCGGGGTGACCACGCGCAGGCCGGCGGTGTGCGCGAAGTACGCCTCGTGCGACTCGCTGTGGTGCTCGACCGCGCCGATGCCGCCGCCGTACGGGATGCGGACGGTGATCGGAAGCTTCACGTGGCCGAGCGCACGGGCGTGCATCTTGGCCAGCTGGGTGACGATCTGGTCGAAGGCCGGGTAGACGAAGCCGTCGAACTGGATCTCGACCACCGGGCGGTAGCCGCGCAGCGCGAGGCCGATCGCGGTGCCCATGATGCCGGACTCGGCGAGCGGGGTGTCGATGACCCGGCTCTCCCCGAAGTCCTTCTGCAGGCCGTCGGTGATCCGGAAGACGCCGCCGAGCTTGCCGATGTCCTCGCCCATCAGGACGGTCTTCGGGTCCTCCTCCAGCGACTTGCGCAGCGCGTTGTTGAGCGCCTTCGCGATGCTGAGCTGACCGGCCATCAGAGGTTCTCCCCCGCCTCGAAGGAGGCCGCGTACTCGAGGTACTCGGCCCGTTCCTCATCGACCAGCGCGTGCGGCTCCGCGTAGACGTGGTCGAAGATCAGGGTCGGGTCCGGGTCCGGCATGCTGCGCACGCCCTCGCGCACCCGCAGCCCCAGCTGCTCGCTCTCGGCGTCGACAGCGGCGAAGAACTCCTCGTCGGCGAGGCCCTCCTTCTCCAGGAGGGTGCGCAGCCGCAGGATCGGGTCCTTGGCCTTCCAGGCCTCGGTCTCCTCGGCGAGCCGGTAGCGGGTGGGGTCGTCGGAGGTGGTGTGCGCGCCCATGCGGTAGGTGAACGCCTCGATCAGCACCGGGCCGTTGCCGCTGCGGGCGTGGTCGAGCGCCCAGCGGGTGACCGCCAGGCAGGCGAGGACGTCGTTGCCGTCGACCCGCACGCCGGGGAAGCCGAAGCCGGAGGCGCGGCGGTACAGCGGGATCTTGGTCTGGTTGGTGGTGGGCTCGGAGATCGCCCACTGGTTGTTCTGGCAGAAGAACACCACGGGGGCGTTGTAGACCGAGGCGAAGGTGAAGGCCTCGTTGACGTCGCCCTGGCTGGAGGCGCCGTCGCCGAAGTACGCGATGACCGCGTCGTCCGCGCCGTCCTTGGTGATGCCCATCGCGTAGCCGGTGGCGTGCAGCGTCTGCGAACCGATCACGATGGTGTAGAGGTGGAAGTTCTTCTCGTTCGGGTCCCAGCCGCCGTGGTTCACGCCGCGGAACATGCCGAGCAGGTTCAGCGGGTCGACGTCGCGGCACCAGGCCACGCCGTGCTCGCGGTAGGTGGGGAAGGCGTAGTCGCCGGTGCGCATGGCGCGACCGGAGCCGACCTGGGCGGCCTCCTGGCCGAGCAGCGAGGCCCACAGGCCCAGCTCGCCCTGGCGCTGGAGCGCGGTGGCCTCGCCGTCGAACCGGCGCACCAGCACCAGGTCGCGGTAGAGGGCGCGCAGCTCCTCCGGAGTGGTGGTGAGCGGGTAGTCCGGGTGCTCGACCCGCTCGCCTTCCGGCGTGAGCAGCTGGACGAGCTCCGGCTGGGCGTCCGTACCCGTGGCGCGGAGGTTGTCAGGGACGGAGGGGGCCGCCTTCTTGCGGGCCCTCGCCGTGCTTTTGACGGTCACGTTCACTCCTCGGTCTGTCCGGCCGCCCGGGGTCGCCGGTGACCGGTCCGGTCACCGCCTCGCG
This sequence comes from Kitasatospora sp. NPDC093558, assembly GCF_040683475.1. Taxonomy (NCBI): domain Bacteria; kingdom Bacillati; phylum Actinomycetota; class Actinomycetes; order Kitasatosporales; family Streptomycetaceae; genus Kitasatospora; species Kitasatospora sp. NPDC093558. Next base: position 2,604 of record NZ_JBFBDY010000279.1, read on the forward strand.
GGGCGCGTGGGTATGCGCACCTGGTGCGGGGCAGGTGGTGCTCCTGTTCCGACGGCGTCCCTCACGAGAACGTTACCCAGCGTCCGCCCTTGGCGCGCCTGCGCTAGGACGTCCTACTTGTTCAGGGCCTACAACCCAGAGGGTGCCGCGCTCGGCTCGCCGTCGGTTGGGTGGGGGTGACGGACCGCGTGACGCAGCTCTCAATTCGGGCGCCTTCAGGACACCAGCGCACGTTATCCGGGCGACGGCCCGTACGTAAGGGGGTTCTCGGTATCGGTTTCGGACCGGTCTGGCCGGAACGCACCCCTGGGACGGTGCATGCGGGAGGCTACTTGTACGGTGATATGGGAGGTTTTGGGCGTGAGTAATAACGGACAAATCAGAGTTTTCCTCCTCGACGACCACGAGGTGGTCCGACGGGGCGTGCACGACCTGCTCTCGGTCGAGGACGACATCGAGGTGGTCGGGGAGGCCGGGACCGCCGCCGAGGCGCTCACCCGGATCCCCGCCGTCCACCCGGACGTGGCGGTGCTCGACGTGCGGCTGCCGGACGGCAACGGGGTCGAGGTCTGCCGGGAGGTCCGCTCGCGGCTGCCCGAGCTGAAGTGCCTGATGCTGACGTCCTTCTCGGACGACGAGGCGCTGTTCGACTCGATCATGGCCGGCGCCTCCGGCTACGTCCTGAAGGCCATCCGCGGCACCGACCTGATCACCGCGGTGCGGGACGTCGCGGCCGGCAAGTCGCTGCTCGACCCGGTGGCCACCAGCCGGGTGCTCGCCCGGCTGCGCGACGGCGGGGAGAAGGAGGACGAACGGCTCGCCCAGCTCACCAAGCAGGAGCGCCGGATCCTCGATCTGATCGGCGAGGGGATGACGAATCGTCAGATCGGCAATGAGTTGCACCTGGCCGAGAAGACGGTGAAGAACTACGTCTCCAGTCTGCTCGCCAAGATGGGCATGGAGCGACGCACCCAGGCGGCGGCCTTCGTGGCCCGGCACCAGGCCGACCAGCAGCACTGATCCCGGGTGCCAGCACAGTTCTGACGGCTTGTCAAGGGCCCCCGCCAGGGGGCCCTAACCTCTGGGTGTGACTTTCAGCCAGACTCTCGCCTGCGCCCCGGCCCGTCCCGACCTCTCCGCCCCGCCGATAGGGACCCTCAGCCCGCCCGTCCCGCGCGAAGCCCTGGCCGAGGTCCTGTGCCGCTACCCGGTCGGCCGGATACTGACCGCCGTGCCGGTCGCCGAGGGCCTGCTGAACCGCGGCTACCGGGTCGAGACCGAGGCCGGTACCCATTTCTTGAAGTGCTACGTCGACGCCGCCACCGCCAACCGTCCGAAGATCGTCGCCCACCACCGCGCGATGGCCGCGCTGCACGCCCTCGGCCTGCCCGTCGCACCCCCGCTGACCCGCACCGACGGCGCCGGCACGGTCGCCTCCTCCGGCGGCCGGCTGTTCGCCGTCTTCCCGTGGGTCGATGGCCGACACCGGCACGGTACGGAGCTCCCCCTGCCGCAGTGCGACGCGCTCGGCGCGCTGCTCGGCCACCTGCACGGCGCGCTCGACGACGTCTGCGCCCCGCTCGACCAGCCCGACGGCTACCGCAGCGCCGACCCCCTCGACAGCGCCGACCTCGCCCGCGACCTGCTCGCCCACGCCCGCGACCGCCGCCCGCACGGCGACCTCGACGCCCTGGTCGAACGGCGGCTCGCCGAACGGCTGGAACTGCTCGCCGACCACGCCCACCGCCGCCCCGCCCCGCAGGCCGCCCCGCCCACCGGCTGGACCCACGGCGACTTCCACGGCCTCAACCTGCTCCACCCCGATGCCCTCGGGCCGGGCGGCGTGGTGGCCGTCCTCGACTGGGACAAGCTCGGCCCGCAGCCGCGCGCCGAGGAAACCGTCCGCGCGGCCACGCTGCTCTTCAACGACCGGACGACGGGCGTGCTCGACCTCGTCCGGGTCCGGCACTACTCCCAGGCCTACCGGGCCACCGGCGCCGCCACCGCCGAGCACCTCGCCGCCGCCGCCCACCGGGTCTGGTGGGAGCGGCTGAACGACTTCTGGATGCTGCAGTGGCGCTACCAGCGGGGCGACCACCGGGCCGACCCGCTCTACCCCGCCTCGGCGGGCCAGCTGGCGTGGTGGTGCCAGGAGTACGAACAGGTCCTGGACGCCTTCGCCAACTGAGCCCGGCCAACTGACCCCGGACGGGAGCCGGTTCAGCCCAGCGTCGCCGGCGGCGAGACCGGAGGCTTGCTCGTCGGGGGCGCCGGCTGGGTCGTTCCAGGGTTCGCCGTCGGCGAGCTTCCGCCGCCGCTCGACGTCGACGGCGCCGTCGTCGGCGTGGTGGTCGCGGACGTGGTGGTGGTCGGGGTGTGCGTCGGCGTCTGCGTCGGCGTCTGGACCGGCGTGTGCCGGCTCGGCTGCGGCGACATGTTGTTGCCGCCGTTGCTGCCGCCGTAGTTGCCGTTGTCGGTCGGCTGCGTCGGCCGCCGGGTGTTGGTGTTGGGCGCCGACGAGCTCTGGCTGCCGGTCGTGGTCGGCGTGGCGGAGTCGGTGGTGCTCACCGCCGGGGCGGGCGAGCTGGGGCCGCCGTTCGTACCGCCGCCGCCACCGCCGCCACCGCCGCTGAGGGCGAGCGCGATGCCGACGCCGGCCGCGACCAGCACGGCCGCGATGCCGGCCACCCAGCCCCACGGCCCGCGCCGCCGCCCGTACCCGTCGTCGTCCCCGTCGTCGCCGTGGCCGCCGTCGTACGGGCCGCCGGGGCCCTGGTAGGGCGAGGACGGGGTGTGCGGGCCGCCGGGCAGCTGCCCGCCGCCGTACGGCAGCATCGAGGTCGCGTCGCCCGCGCCGACCGCGCCGAAGGCCGCGGTGGCCGCCGTCTGGTCCGGCCGGATCACCTGGGTGGCGCCGGTGTTGCCCTGCCCCGCCGCGGCCAGCCCGGCCGCGGCGCCGGCCCAGCCGGCCCCGGCCGCGCCGTGCATCTCGCGCAGCGCGTGCTGGACGTGCGCGCGGAACTCGTCGGCGTCCTGGAAGCGGTCGTCCGGGTTCTTCGCGAGCGAGCGCAGCACGATCCCGTCGAGGCCGACCGGCACCCGGCTGTTGGCCTGCGAGGGCGGCACCGGCGGGTCCTGGACGTGCTGGTAGACCACCGAGAGCGGGGTGTCACCGGTGAACGGCGGGCGCAGCGCGAGCAGCTCGTAGAGCATGCAGCCGGCCGCGTAGAGGTCGGAGCGGTGGTCGACCGGCTTGCCGAGGGCCTGCTCGGGCGACAGGTACTGCGGGGTGCCCATCACCATGCCGGTCTGGGTCATGGTGGTGGCCCCGCCGGTCAGCGCGCGGGCGATGCCGAAGTCCATCACCTTGACCGCGCCGGTGGTCGTGATGATCACGTTGGCGGGCTTGATGTCGCGGTGCACGATGCCGTGCCGGTGGCTGTAGGCGAGCGCCTCCAGTACGCCGGCGATGATGATCAGCGCCTGGTCGACCGGCGGCGCGTCCTCGTCCACCAGCAGCTCGCGGACGGTCCGGCCCTCGACCAGCTCCATCACGATGTACGGGGTGGACTCGTCGCCGAAGTACTCCTCGCCCGTGTCGTAGACCGAGACGATCGAGTGGTGGTTGAGCGCCGCGACGGCGTGCGCCTCGCGGGTGAACCGTGCCCGGGCGATGTCGTCCTGGGCGAGCTCGCCGCGCAGCAGCTTGACCGCGACGGTCCGGCCGAGCCGGATGTCCTCGGCGGCGAACACCTCGGCCATGCCGCCGCGGCCGAGCCGGTGGGTCATCCGGTAGCGGCCGTCGCCGACGGTGCCCAGCGGGGCCGCGGTGCCGCGCCCGGGGGTCTGCGGGCCGCCGGGCGGCACCGGCGGGAACGCGGTGGTCGCGGCGTCGCTCCCGGGCGCGGGCGGCTGCGGGGCCCCGCCGGCCTGGCCGGCCGCCCGGGCGCCGTCGTCGTCGCCGGGATGCTGCGTCTGTGCCATCGCTCCTCGCCCCGGGCGTTCGCTCGGATCGCGGTGCCCTGTCGCTTTCGTATCCCCGAACGCTACCGCTTCCCGCGACCGGCGTGACACGCCCGATCCGGCCGCTACCGGCCGTGACCGGTCAGAGCAGTCCGGAGCGGTCGGCGGGAGCGTCCAGCACCAGCACCACGGCGGACGGCGCGGCACTGCCGTAGGTGGTCTTCTTGCTGTTGTCGGTCTTCGCCTTGTTGATCACGATCGCGATGATGATGCCCGCCAGGACGAGCACACCGATGATGATCATGATGACCACGGCCGCGGTCGAGCAGCCGCCGCCACTGGCCTGCGGGGCCGGGTTCGGCCGGTACTGCGGGCCGGGCTGCGGCGGCGGGGTGTGCGCGGGCCGCTGGAACGGCTGCGGCGTCTGGTACTGCGGCTGCTGCTGGGGGAAGGGGTGCGGCGTCTGCGGGGCCTGCGGACGCGGGGTCTGATAGGCCGGCGGCGGGGTCTGGTAGGCGGGCGGCGGCGTCTGGTACTGCGGCACACCGCCCTGCTGGAGGTACTGCGGGTGCGGCGTGTGCGGGGCCTGCGGGTTCGGCGGCGCGGCGTGCACCGAGCGCGGGCCCTCGTTGATCACCAGCGGCGTGCTCGCCTGCAGCGAGTGCCCGCCGCCGCCCTTCAGCGCGGCGATCAGGCGCTCCGCCTCGTCGCGCATGGCCTCCGCGCTCGCGAAGCGGTGCGCCGGGTCCTTGCGCAGCGCCTGGGCCACGAACGCGTCCACCGCCGGCGGGACCGACGGGTTCATCGTGGACGGCGCCGGCGGCTCCTCCTGCACGTGCTTGTAGGCGATCGAGAACGCCGAGTCGCCGTCGAAGACCAGCTGGCCGGTGAGCATCTCGAAGAGCATCACGCCGACCGAGTACAGGTCGGAGCGGGCGTCGACCGGCTTGCCGAGGGCTTGCTCGGGCGACAGGTACTGCGGGGTGCCGACCACCATGCCGGTCTGGGTCATCGACGTGACGCCGGACTCCAGCGCCCGGGCGATGCCGAAGTCCATGACCTTGACGTTGCCCTTGCGGTCGAACATGACGTTGCCGGGCTTGATGTCGCGGTGCACGAGACCCATGTCGTGCGAGGCCTCCAGCGCGTTCAGCACGCCGACGGTGACCTTCAGGGCCTCCTCGGTCGGCATCGCGCCGTACTGCGCGATCGCCTCGTTGATCGTCTCGCGCAGGCCCTTGCCGTCGATCAGCTGCATGACGATGTACGGCGTGCTGGAACCGTCGGCGGCGACGTCCTCGCCGCTGTCGTACACCGTGACGATGTTCGGGTGCTCCAGGCGGGCCACCGCCTGGGCCTCGCGGCGGAACCGCTCCTTGAACGAGTCGTCCCGGCCGAGCTCGCTGTGCATGCTCTTCAGCGCGACCTGCCGCCCCAGCACGCTGTCGTACGCGAGGTGCACGGAGGCCATGCCGCCCTCGCCCAGCAGCCGCTGCAACACGTAGCGGCCGTTGCCCAGGGAGTAGCCCTCGACCGCGTTGCCGTGCTCGCTCATCTGCTGCTCCCCCTCGGCGCGGGCGTGACCGCCGCGACCGTGACGTTCGGTCTCGTCCGTGCGTACTTGCGGTCCCGGCCCGCCGGCCGGCCCGACCCCTGCCGCGGCGGCTGCACCGGCCTGCGACAGGGGGCCAGGGTATCGGCTCCCGCCGACGGCGCCAGCAGGTAGTTGGGGCCGCTCGTGTAGTGCTTGTTGATGTCGGCGGCGCCCGA
>NZ_JBFBDY010000280.1:0-8299 GCF_040683475.1 Kitasatospora sp. NPDC093558
GCCAGGACGCGGGTGCCGGGCGGCGTCGGGCCGTACGGGTTGGGCGCGCCGAGCCACGGCGGCAGCTGGGCGCCGCCGCTCGTCGGGTAACCGCCCGGGGGCGGCGGCGGGTAGCCGTAGCCGGGCGGCGGGGTACCGGGGCCGGGACCGCCGGGCTGGGGGTCGTACGGGCCCTGGGGGACGCCGTAGCCGGGCTGCTGCGGGGGCTGCTGGCCGTAGGGGTTCTGGGGGTTCGGCTCTGACGGGTAGCCGTAGCCAGGGGTTTCGTTGGTCATCGTCCCGCTCGTCTCGTTGTGGCGTAGGACTGAAGGTGTAGCCGCTCCAGCGATCCTTTAGGAAGACTTTGGGATCAACTGTTACGTGAACAAAGATGATTCGCGACTATTCGACGGTTCCGTCGGCGGTCCAGGTCGGCCGGGGTGAGTCGAGGGCGGTGCGAACGTCCTCGGGCGGGGTCGCGCGGAGGGCGTCCAGTTCGAGGTGGAGGTCCGCCACGGGCGTGGTCGGCGGCGGGGCGAGGAACAGCGGGATCGTCCGGGGCGGTGGCGGGATCTTCCAGACGCTGCTGCCCGTGCTGTTCGTCCGCACACTGCATCTGCCGGAGGCCGTCACCGGACTGTTCCTCGCCGCCGGTGGCGTGGGCGTCTTCACCGGCTCGCTCCTGGCCCGTCCGCTCGCCTCGCTGACCTCGGTGCGGGCGGCGCTGTGGGCGGGGGCGGTGGGGCTGATGGTGGTGTGGGTGCCGATCTACTGCTCTCCGCTGCGCACGGCGCGCGACCTGCCGGGGGTGTGAGGCGGGGGCGCGGCCGTCAGCAGGGGCCGGTGCCCGGGCCGCCGAGGTGGAAGGACGTCGGGGTGACGCGGCCCGCGTCGTAGAGGGCCGGGCTGGTGGAGGTGACCGTCAGGCGGGCGTCGTCGGCGGAGTCGAGGAGCCGGAAGTCGCGGATCCAGCCGGAGCCCGGGGCGCTGCCGAAGCGGCCGTCGCCCATGGACTCGCACGTGAGGCCGGTGCCGTGGGCGACCTCGCCGAAGGCGGTGATGACCTGGGTGCGGGTGTAGGTGCCGTTCCAGAGGGAGCCGGGGAAGTAGCCGACGGCGTGCTGGTCGTAGAAGATCCACCAGTCGCCGCCGAGGTTCCGGATCGCGTAGCGGGCGGCGTCGCCGGGCCGGAGCGCCATGCCGGCGGTGTAGATGGGGGAGACCTGGACGAAGCCGCACCCGTTGTAGCAGCTCTCCTTGCCGTCCACCCAGTGGTAGACGAACAGGTGGGGCAGGAGATCGCCGTTGAGGCCCAGGTCCACCGTCCAGCCGACCTCGACGGTGGACTTGCGGTCGGCGGACTGGACGGCGAGTTCCTGGAGCGAATGCGCGTCCTTGTCACCGGACTTGAGCGTCGGGGCGGACTGGAGCATCCGGATGCTCGCGCCGGCGGCGTCGGTCTGCTGGCGGCCCGACACGTAGTCGTAGCAGGCGCCGAACCAGCAGATGGGGCCGCCGCCGTCGGTGAGCGGTGCGGCGGACGGGACGACGGGGGCTAAGGCGCTGGTGGTGGCGGCTGCGGGGGCGGCGGTGAGGAGGCCGAGTGCTGCCGCGAGGGCGGCGGCGGTGCGTCGAATGCGCATGTGGGGGTCCGTTTCGGTGAGAGTCCAGTCCTCTGAAGTCCGGCTGGGGGAACGGGAGTTAAATCCGGACTTAAACTCGCTTACGTGTGGAGTTAAGCTAGCGGCGGCCGCATCGGCACGCAATACCGTGTGCGCGACGGCGAGGTGGAGACGGGGGAGCATGATGGCGGACGACGACGGGGGCGACCGGCTGCTGATCGGCCGACGGATCCAACAGCTGCGCGCCGAACGCGGCCTCACCCAGCGCGCGTTGGCCGAGCCGGCCTACACGGCGGCATACGTGTCGACGCTGGAGTCCGGCAAGGCCCGGCCCTCCGACACCGCGCTGCGCTACCTCGCCGAACGCCTGGGCGTGAGCGCCGAGCAGCTCGCCACCGGACGGCCCGCCCACCTCGCCACCGATCTCCGGGCCCGGCTCGCCGACGCCCGTCAGACCCTCTGCGTCGGCGAACCGGCGGATGCGGCAGCGCAGTTCACCGCACTCGCCGCGGAGGCCGAACGCTACGCACTCGCGGACGAACACGCCGCAGCCCTGGCCGGGTTGGGCGACTGCGCCCTGGAAGCGGGCGAACTCGACGATGCCATCGGCTACTTCAGAGCCGCCGAGGACCTGCTCCGGGACGCCCCGCTGCCGTCTCGCGTACCCGCCCTGCGCGGACGGGCCGTGGCCCACCTCCTCGCCGGCGACCTGCGCTACTCCTGCTACCTCCTGGAGAGCGCCATCGACCAGCTGAACGCCGCCGGCCTCCCCGACCCGCAAGCCCTGCTGCTCCTCTACTCCGCCATCACCGCCCCCTACCTGGACCTCGGCGCGCACCGCCTCGCCGCCCAGGCCGCCGAACTCGCCCTCGCCCTGGCCCCACAGGTCGACGACCCCGCCGCCGTGGCCCGACTGCACCGCTCGGTGGCCCGCACCCTCCTCGCCGAGGGCCGCGCCGCCGAGGCCGACGCCTCGCTCGCCCGGGCCCAGGAGCTCTACCAGCAGCTCCGCATCCGCACCGAACTCGCCCACTGCCACTGGATGCGCGGCTACCTGCGGGCGCAGAACGGTGATCTCCTCGCCGCCGAGCGCGAACTCCGCACCGCCCGCGGGATCTTGGCCGAGCGCCGTGCCGTGCTGTACGTCCGGCAGATCGAGGTCGAACTGGCGGACGTCCTGCGACGGTCGGGCCGCAGCGAAGAGGCGGCTGCGCTGCTAGCCGATCTCCTCGGCTCCCTGCACCCGAGCCGCGGCGCCGTCCACGCGGGCGCCGCCCACCGGCTGTTGGGCCTCATCGCGGAGGAGCGCGGCGGGGACGCCGACGCCGAGCGGCACTACCGGACGGCGCTCGACCTCCTCGAACAGGCCGGTGCCACAGCGGACTTGGCCGATCTGTGCCGCCTCCTCGGCGACCTCCTGCGTCGTACCGGCCGCCCGGAGGAGGCGCTGGACACCTACCGCACCGGCCTGGCCCACCGGTCCACCCCGGGCACGACCACCCTCGGCCCCACGCCGGCGCTGCCGCCGCTGTAGGGCGGCGGGTCGGGTCAGGACGTCGTGCCGGCCCGGTCGGACTCGCTGCGCAGGACGCAGAATTCATTGCCCTCGGGGTCGGCCAGGACCGCCCAGCCGGAGCCGTCGGGATTGCGGCGGTCGGCGACGAGGCTGGCGCCGAGGCCCAGCAGCCGCTCCACCTCCTGCTCGCGCGTGGTCTCCGGGCGCAGGCAGAGGTGGATCCGGTTCTTGACCGTCTTGGGTTCGGGCACCTGGTTGAAGTACAGGACCGGGCCGTCCGCCAGGAGCACTTCGACCTCCGGGTTCCCCGGTTTGTCTTCCGGATGCAACGGCCGGCCGGTCACCTTGCTCCAGAACTGGGCGAGCCCGTACGGGTCCGCGCAGTCGATCGCCACGTTCTGCACTACCGAGACCATGGGCCCGGGCCTTTCCGTCGTGCTGTTCCTGATGCCACGGCGCCTAGTGGATATGGTCCTGCCAGTCGTCCGGGACGCGTTCGCGTGGGCCCGGCACCGTCTGCGTCCGCGGGTGGTGGTGCGGCGGGGCCAGCTCGGGGCCCTCGTCGAGGTAGTCGCCGGTGCGGTAGTCCCAGAACCAGTCCTCGTCCGGTTCGAAGCTCTGGATGAACGGGTGCCCGGTGTCGGCGAAGTGCCGCGAGGCGTGCTGCTGCGGGGAGGTGTCGCAGCAGCCGACGTGACCGCACCGGGCGCAGCGCCGCAGGTGCACCCACCAGCCCTGCGCCGCTTCGCACTCGACGCAGCCGGGGCCGCTGGGTGGCACCAAGGGGTCGACGCCCTCGATGGCTTGTGACATCGCTGTCCTTCCGCAGTGCCGTGCGCTCGCCCGCATGGTGTCACGACCGGGGGCGGGGCGAGGGGCGCCGCGCCAGGCCGGCCGGCGCGAAGGTCGGGACGAGCGCCGGGTCGTTGAAGGCGGTGATGCGGGCGATGCGGGTGTCGAGGAGGGTCAACACCTGGACGCCGTACGGCTCGTCGTGGCGGTGGACGACGAAGGCGGGCTGGCCGTTGGCCGTCGTGGGGGTCATCCGCCACAGCGACGGGCGCAGGATGCGGGCGGACAGGAAGCCGAGGACGGCCTGGCGGCCGGTGAACCAGGTCGGCGTCGGGGGCATCTCCATCTCGACGTCGACGCGCAGGAGGTCGACGAGGGCGTCGGGGTCGGCGCGGGTGAAGGCGTCGACGTAGTGGTCGAGGAGGCCGCGGCGCACGCGCTCGTCGGGCTCGGCGAGGTCGTCGGCGACCGGTCCGACCTCGGCCAGGCGGAACCGTGCGCGGCGCAGCGCGCTGTCGACGGCGGCGGTGGTCGTGTCGAGCATCGCGGCCACCTCGGCGGTGCGGAAGCCGAGCACGTCGCGCAGGGTGAGGACGGCGCGCTGGCGGGCGGAGAGGTACTGGAGGGCGGCGATGAAGGCGAGCCGCACGCCCGTCCGCGCGGCGACGGTCACCGCCGGGTCGTCGGCGCCGAACAGGGCGTCCGGCGCCGGCTGGAGCCACGGGACGGACGGTTCGCGGGGTGCGACGGCCACCCGGTGGTCGTCCGAGGGGGCGCCGAGCCCGGACGGGAGGGGCCGGCGGGAGCGCGTCTCCAGGGCGGTGAGGCAGGCCATGGTGGCGATCTTGTAGAGCCACCGGCGCACCGAGGAGCGGCCCTCGAAGCCGTCGAACGCCCGCCAGGCCCGCAGGTAGGTGTCCTGGACCAGGTCCTCGGCGTCGTGGATCGAGCCGAGGATCCGGTAGCAGTGGGCGAGGAGCTCCGGCCGGTACGGTTCGGCCAGGGCGGTGAACTCGGCGTTCGACGGCATCGCGGGGTCCTTCCTTGCGCGCTTGACGGCTGGGGCGCGTCTTGGGCGGGTGCGTCTCAGGCGAGCGGGACGAGCCCGGTGCCCTCGACCCGGTACTCCGGGGCGGCGTCGGGGTCGTCGGCGACCTCGGTCACCGCCTTCCCGATCTGCTCCAGCGTGACGATCGGCCCGCGCCCTTCGAGGAAAGTCTCCCGGTCGACGCCCGCCTGCGCGGCGTATCCGGTGACTCCGGCGTCGCCGACCCCGCCGACCGGGGTCATGTTGGGCAGCAGCGCGACGAACCGGATGCCGAGGCCGGCCCGCTCGGACTCCCCGGCGGCGTAGGTGCGGATGTAGCGGACGGCGGCCTTGGCGCTCGCGTAGCCGCCGCTGAGCGGGGAGCCGAAGAGTGCGGCGCCGCTGGACATGGAGACGACGACGCTGCCCGGGGCCAGCGGCTCGCGCAGGGCGGCGCCGGTCCAGGTGAAGACGTGCCGGGTGTCGACCTCCCACGCGCGGCTGAAGCTCTCCCACGTCTGCTCCTGGACGGGGGCCATGGGCGGCACGACCCCGGCGTTGAGGACGAGCAGGCCAGGGCGGTGGGTGCGGATCACCTCGGCGGCGAGCGCCTCGTCGGTGGCGTCGCCGGTGAGGGGCGTGAAGCGCTCGCCGAGCTCGTCGCGGACGGCGAGCAGGTCGGCCTCGGTGCGGGCGATGCCGATGACGTGCGTGCCGCGGGCGACGAGCGCCTCGGCGATCGCGCGGCCGAAGCCGCGGCCGGCACCGGTGACGACGGCGGTCCGGATGGGTTCTGACATCGGGGGCTCCCGGGTGGCTGGTGGGAATGCGGTCACCAATCAAGACCAGGGGGAACCCGGAAAACCGTCGCCCGTGCGGAAGATTTTTTTCGGCGGTTGCAGGAGGGCCACGTTCTGGAGGGTCACAGGGTTCTGGAGGTTCACAGGGATTGCGGGAAGCGGAACAGACCGTCCGGGTCGTACGTGTGCTTCACCTGGCGCAGGCGGGCGAGGTTGCTGCCGTAGTAGGCCTGCGCCCAGTCGGTGAGCGTCGGGTCGGGGTAGTTCTGGTAGGCCTCGCCGCTCGCGTACGGGCGCATGGTGGTCCAGACGTCCTTCAGCCAGGCCTGGGACTGGTCCGCGGCCGGGCCCGAACCGGCGCCGGGGGCGGGGTAGTTGGCGATGTACTGGGCTCCGAACAGGGCGCTGCGGTGGACGAAGGCGGTGTCCCCGGGCGCCACCCGGTTCACCGCGCCGCCGAGGGCGTCGAAGGCGACGGACCCGCTCGCGCCCAGCGGCACCCCCTGCGCGTACCGGTCGACGGCGGCCACGAGTGCCGCGATCCCGGTCGCGTCGATCGGCCGCGCGTAGAAGTCGGACCGGGCGGCGTACGAGACCCGCGTCAGCTTGCCGTCGGGGTTCTGGCCGGGGAGGCTGCCGGGCAGGTGGGCGGCGGCCTCCGACCAGCCGGCCACCCCGCCCATCTCCTTCATGGTGTCCAGGAACGGCGCCGTGTGGAGCGAGGCGGTGGCCGGTGGGACGGTCAGCCGGTCGACGAGGTCGGCGAGGTCGGACTTCGCGCCGAGGAAGTTGACGGTGCTGGTGAGGCGCTGGCGGCCGTCCGGCCAGGTGTCGAGGTGGAGGTTCGCCCAGAGCGGGTCCGGGGCGCTCGCCACCCACGTCTGCCAGGCCGCCACGGCCGTCGCCGCGGACGACCAGGGCCAGGAGAGGAACGCGTACGCGCAGGCCGGCGCAGGGTGGGTGCGGAACGTGAAGGACGTGACCACGCCGAAGTTTCCGCCGCCACCGCCGCGCAGCGCCCAGAACAGGTCCGGGTCCGCCGTCGCGTCCACCTGGCGGATCCGCCCGTCGGCCGTCACGATCTGCGCGCCGGTGAGGCTGTCGCAGGTCAGACCGTATGCGCGACACGTGACGCCGATGCCGCCGCCCAGGGTGAGCCCGGCCACGCCCACGCTCGGGCAGGAGCCGGCCGGCACCGTCACGCCGTCGGCCGCCAGGCCCGCGTACACGTCGATCAGCCGGGCGCCGGCCCCGACCGTCGCCGTGCCGCCAGGGCCGCCGGAGCCGCTGACCGCCGCCATCGACCCGAGGTCCAGCACCATCCCGGTGCCCGACGACCACCCTGTGTAGCTGTGGCCGCCGCTGCGCGCCGCGAGCGGGAGGGCGTACCGGCGGGCGAAGGCGAGGCAGGTGGCGACGTCCTGGGGGGTGGCCGCGTAGACGATCCCGGCGGGGTGCAGGCCGTCGAACCGCGGCTGGTAGAGGTGGCTCGCGTCCTCGTACCGGGCGTCCTGCGGGCCGATGACGGTGCCGCCGAGGTCCTTCGCCAGCGCGGCCCAGTCGGGCGGGCCGACGGTGGTGGGGGCGCCGGACGAGGGGCTGCTCGCGGAGGTCGACGGATCGGGGGACGGCTCCGGCTTCGGCCCGCCGCAGGCCGCGAGTGCCGTCGCCGCGAGGGGCGCGGCGGCGAGCCGGAGCACCTGTCTCCGGCTGGGGCGTTCCTGGAGGTTCGGTGCCGGGTTGTCGTTGCTCATGCCCACTCCTCGTGCTCGTTGACTGATTGTCGCGTGGTGTCAACTCGACTGCAGTGAAGCGGAGATGGCGGCCGCCACGGCGACCGGGTCGCCCGCCGGCGTGGTCGGGTAGGCGGAGGTCGCGTGCGCCCACGCGTCGTCCATGGCGAAGAAGTCGACCGGCGCCGGGCGGGTCTGCTGCGTCAACGCGGCCTCCAGGGAGGCGAAGTAGGCCGCCCAGCGCTTGGCGTAGAGGTCCGCGACCAGGCCGGACCACTCGCGGGCGGCGTACTCGTGCAGGCCGCCGTCCTCGGCCTCGGCGCGGGTGCCGCCCCACGTCGTGAGGAGCGACCGTGCGTCGTACTGGAGTCGATCGCGCTCGGCGTCCGTCGCACCCCAGGCCGGCACCTGGGCAAGCCAGGTGCCGACCATGAAACGGGCGTCCGTCGCCGTCAGCCGTTCGAGGTCCGACTCGGCCGCCGTCCAGCGGCTCACCAGCGACCGGAACGCGGCCAAGTCCCCTGCTCCGTAAGCCCGGTCGAGCTCGGGTAGCAGCCGGCGGCTCTCGTCGGCCAGCGCCTGCCGGGCGACGTTGACGAGGTCGTACCGGTAGGCATCGGTGGTCCGCAGCTCCGGCGCCACCTCCAGGAGCGCGGAGAGGGCGCCGCGCACCGTCGCCGGGTCGTAGCGCAGCCTCCGCGGCGACCAGGACGCCGAGGTCGCGGCGGTCAGCGACGGCCGCGCGGTGAACAGCCCGTCCTGCGGCTCGCTCCACCCGTCGGACGGCATGCCGTACGGGCCCTCGCGCAGCTGCGCCCAGGCCGCCGCCG
>NZ_JBFBDY010000281.1:0-8289 GCF_040683475.1 Kitasatospora sp. NPDC093558
GTCGCGGCCGCGGTACCGGGCGAGCACCTGGCGGACGGCCTCCCCGACGGCCGTCAGCTCGGCGGGCGTCAGGTGGACGACGGCGCTGAACGCGTCGTCGTGCTGCCACTCGGCCGGCGCCTCGGCCCGCCGGGCGAGCCAGCGCCGGTAGCTCTCGTCCTCCAGCCCGCGCGCCAGCTCGCCGAACTCCTCGTCCGCATCCGCGCGTTGGGGCCGCGCCTGCGGCAGTCGCCAGGGCCGTGCCCGGCCGTCGGTCGCCGGCGCCTCCTCGATGAGCCCGTAGCGGGCCAGCTGCCGCAGGTGAAACGAGCAGAGCCCGGAGCTGTACCCGAGTAGCCCGGCCGCCTCGGTGGAGGTGACGGTGCCTCGCTCGGCCAGGAGCTCCAGCAGCGCCGTGCGCACGGCGTGTTCGGGGAGTGCCGCGGCGGCGCGGGCGATGAGGTCTTCCCCGGTCGGTTCGTCGTGCTCGGTCACTTTGTCGTCCTCGGTCACGTGGTCCTCGTCGGTCACTTGGTCCTCCTCGGAACTTTGCAAAGTCTGCTACTTTGCAAAGTGCATCGCAAGCCCGGCACGCGCGCCGACGCGCGGGCCGCCACACCAGCCCTCCGAGGAGCGCCCGATGTCCGACCTGCGCGAACGCCCCGCGATCCGGCGGATCACCGAGATCGGCGAGCCGGTGCTGCACCGGCCGTGCCGCCCGGCCGGCCCCGAGGACTTCGGCAGTCCCGAACTCGCCCGCCTGATCGACGAGATGTTCGCCACGATGTACGTCGCGGACGGCGCCGGGCTCGCGGCCAACCAGGTGGACGTCGACCTGTGCCTGTTCGTCTACGACTGCCTCGACGACAACGGCATTCGCCACGTCGGCCACCTGCTGAACCCCGTCGTCGAACCGCAGGCGCCCGGTCGCCGCCTGCTGGAGGACGACGAGGGCTGCCTGTCGGTGCCCGGCGCCCGTGCGACGCTCGCCCGGCCCGCCCGCGTGGTGGTGCGCGGCTTCGACTGGCGGGGCGGCCCGCGCACGGTCGTCGGCACCGGCTACTTCGCGCGCTGCCTCCAGCACGAGACCGACCACCTCGGCGGCGGCCTCTACGTCGACCGCCTCGCCAAGCGCGACCGCAAGGACGTCCTGCGTCAGACCGCCGACCTCAGGGCGGAGGTCTTCGCCGAGCGCGAGGCCGCCGCCGCGCACGCGAACTGGACGGGACCGGCCGGGACTTGCACGCCTTCCTGTCGCTGCGGCGCGGAAGAATCGTCCGCGTGACCGAACCCGCCGAACCCTCCGAGCCTGCCGAGCCTGCTGAACCCGCCGAGCCTGCCGAACCCGCCCACCTCGCCGCCGTCCGCACGTCCTACGACGCCGTCGCCGACGACTACCTCCGACTCGTCATCCCGCCCGAGGAGTTGGACCCGCTCTCGCGGGCGATGCTGTCCGCCTTCGCCGAGCTCGTCCTGGCCTCCGGCGGTGGTCCGGTCGCGGATCTCGGGTGCGGTCCCGGCCGGGTGACGGCGTACCTGGCCGGGCTCGGGCTCGACGCGTCCGGCGTGGACGTGTCGGACGGGATGGTCCGCACCGCCCGCCGTCTCCACCCCGAACTCCGGTTCGTGGCGGGCCCGATGGGTGCGCTGGAGGTCGCGGACGGCGCCCTCGGCGGCATCCTCGCCTGGTACTCCGTCCACCACACGCCGCCCGCGCACCTGCCCGCGCTGTTCGCCGAGTTCCGGCGCGTCCTCCGCCCGGGCGGCCGGCTGCTGCTCGGCGGCCACGTCGGGGACGCGCACCTGCGCCCGGCCGAGGCGTACGGGCACCCGGTGTCGTACGAGTCGCACCTGGTGCCCGCCGCCCGGCTCGTCGAGCTGCTCACGCGGGCCGGATTCGCCGTCACCACGCGGGTGGAGCAGCCGCATCCGGCGCGGACGGATCGTTCCTACGTCTGTCTCCTGGCGGACGCCGGGTAGCTCTCGCGGGGGAGGGGGTTCGGTCGGGCGGGCGACGTTCCGGCGCCGGGGCGCGGCGAGAGTGGAGCCATGGCGATCACACTTCCCCTGGGTGAGACCGAACGGCCCGTCCCCCGCTGGGCGTTGCGGCTGGCGAAGGCCCTTCCGTTCGTCGTTCTGCCGCACTGCCTGTGGCGGCTCCCGTTCGCGGCCGGCTTCGAGATGGGCACGATCGACCCGCACCGGCCGCCGATGCCGTGGTGGGCGCCGGGTTACGTGATCGGGCTCAGCGTGCTCACGGAGGCGCTCTGCCTGCTCACCCTCGGCCTGGTCGCGGGGTGGGGCGAGGTCTTCCCGCGCTGGGTGCCGTTCCTCGCGGGGTGCCGGGTGCCGCCGCTCGCGGCTGCCGGGCCCGCGGTCGTGGGCGGGCTGGTCCTGCTGGGACTGTTCGACCTCCAGCCGCTCGCCTGGTTCGGCGTGATCGACGAGGTCGGCTACAGCAACGGGTGGTGGCTGGCGCTCGCCCGGGTGTGCGTCAGCCCGGCGATGCTGTGGGGCCCGATCGTGCTGGCCCTGGCCTTCGCCTACTACCGTCGCCGCCGCGGGCCCGTCGCCGTTCGGTAGTCGCCGGGCGGGTGGCCGCCGGGGGCCGTCGGGACGCTTCGCGCAGGAAGTCGGATCGGCCGACTTCCTGCGCACGCGTCGTTCGCGGGGGCCGCTACCGCGCCGCCCCGGTGACCAGCGATTCGGCGAGCCGGCCGGCGGCGTCGGCGTCCAGGGGGGCGTGGCCGAGGAGGAAGCGGTACCAGAAGACGCCGTAGACCTGGTCGACGATCAGGTCGAGGTCGGCGTCCCCGGCGAGCTGGCCGCGCTCGCGCCCGCGGGCGAGGAGCTCGTGCAGGGCCGTTCGGCGGGTCGCGGTGAAGGTCCGCATCAGCTCGGCCAGGTGGGGGTCGCGGGCGGCCTCTCGGACGAGGGTGCGCAGGGCGGAGGCGGTGGCGTCGCGCTGGGCGGCGTCGAAGGTGGTGGCGACGAAGGTGCGCAGGTCGGTGCGGAGGTCACCGGTGTCGGGGCCGGTGACGTCCTGGTCGGCGCGGTCGGTGATGGCGTCGAGGAGCACGGCGCCCTTGGAGGGCCACCAGCGGTAGACGGTCTGCTTGCCCACCCCGGCGGAGCGGGCGATGGCGTCGATGGTCACGGGCGTGCCGTCCGACTCGGCGAGGAGCCGCAGTGCCGCGTCGAGGATGGCCCGGTGGGCGGCCTCGTTGCGACGGCGTCCGGTGTGCGGGCGGGCGGCGCCCGGCCGGGGGTCCGTTGCGTCCATCGGTCGTCCTCTCGTCGTCCGGCGTGCTTCCGGCCGGTCCCTGCCCCCGATTGACAAGACTAACAGTCTCGGCAATCATCATTACCGGAACGGACGGTCTCGACAAGCCGGAAGGAAGCGCCACCATGGGCACCAACTCGAACCTCTTCGCCGGGCAGCGCGTCGTCGTGATGGGCGGCAGCTCGGGCATCGGCGAGGCCGCGGCCGGCGCGTTCGCCGCCGACGGCGCGGAGGTCGTGATCACCGGCCGGGACCGCGAGCGCCTCGACGCGGCCGTCGCCAGGATCGGCGGCAAGACCACCGGCGCGTCGGTCGACGCGGCGGACGCCGGGGCCGTCGCGGCCTTCTTCGCGGAGGGCGGCACCGTCGACCACCTGGTCGTCGCGGTCAGCGGCGCGGCCGGCGCCGGTCCGTTCGCCCAGCTCGACCTGGCCGACCTGGCGCACGGGTTCGACGCCAAGTTCTGGCCGCAGGTCCGGGTCCTCCAGGCGGCCCTGCCGCACCTGCGGGCGGACGGCTCCGTCACCCTCGTCACCGCCGCCTCGGCGCGCGCCGCGATCCCCGGCACCGCCGGACTGGCTGCCATCAACGGCGCGCTGGAGGCGATGGTCCCGCCGCTGGCCGTCGAGCTCGCACCGCTGCGGGTCAACGCGGTGTCGCCCGGCGTCGTCGACACCCCGTGGTGGGACCGGGTCCCGGCCGAGCAGCGCAAGGCCCTGTTCGACGGCCTCGCCGCCACCACCCCGGTCGGCCGGGTCGGCCGGGCCCAGGACGTGGCGCGGGCGATCCACATGATGGCGGCCAACACCTTCGTGACGGGCGTGGTCCTGGACTGCACCGGCGGCGCCAACCTGGCCACCGGCCGCTGAGACGGCGCGGGGCCGGCCGCTGAGGTCGGCCCGCTGGCGCTGTGCTGCTCGGGTTGGCCTGCTGCTGCTGCGCCGCTCGGGTCGGCCTCCTGCTGCTGTGCTGCTCGGGTTGGCCCGCTGCTGCTGTGCTGCTCGGGTCGGCCCGCTGGCGCTGCGCCGCTCCGGTTGGCCCGCTGCTGCTGTGCTGCTCGGGTCGGCCCGCTGGCGCTGCGCCGCTCGGGTCGGCCCTCGGCCGCCGCGCCGCTCCGGTCGGCCCCCGCTGCTGCTGCGCCGGTCAGGCGCGGCGGACGAACCCGGCCAGGAGGCCCCGCAGTTCCCAGCCGAGCGAGGCGTACAGCGCCCGCCCCTCCTCCGTCGCGCCGAGGGCGGCCGTCTCCGCGCCCGCGTCGAGGGCGGCGTCGGTGAGCAGCCGCATCACGGCGCTGCCGAGCCCGCGCCGCCGGTGGGCCTCGTCGGTCTCGATGCGGTCGAACACGGCGAGCGCGCCGCACACCCCGGTGTGGCCGCCGGCCGCGAACTCGCCGGCCGGCGTCAGGATCCGGGCGTGCGCCACGCCGTCGCCGCGCTCGACGTCCGCCGTGTAGCCGGCTGGCAGGCGGACCGGTTCCCGGCGCAGCACGGTCGTCATCATCAGCTCGTCGGCGCTGCTCTCCCAGGCCGGGCCGAGCCGGCCGAGGGTCGGGCCGGGGTCGACGAAGCCCTTGATCCGCGCGAAGGGCCGGTCGGCGGCGGCCCCGGCGGCCCGGACGCTCTCCTCGTCGGTGCGCAGCAGGACGTGCCGCACGGACTCCTTGCCGCGCCCGACGTCCACCCGCAGCCCCCACGGCACCTCGACCGGTGCCGGGCACCGCCGGGCCGCGGCCAGCCCGTGCACCCAGGCGTGCGTCAGTTCGGTGTTCGGCGCCATGTGTTCCCCCCGGAGCGGCGATCGCGATCTCCCGTACCGTACCGGGCCCCGCGGCCGACCGGCCGGGGTTTCACCACGCGGCCTCCCGGTAGTCCTTGAGGAAGACCCCGGACACCGGCGAGCCGGCCTCGCCCCGGACGATCGGGTCGTAGACGCGGGCGGCGCCGTCGACGATGTCGAGGGGCGTGCGGAAGCCGCGGGCGGCGATCCGGGTCTTCTTCGGGGCCGGGTTCTCGTCGGTGATCCAGCCGGTGTCGACGGCGCACATGTGCACGCCCTGGCGGGCGAGTTCGCCGGCGCTGGTGCGGGTGAGCATGTTGAGGGCGGCCTTGGCCATGTTGGTGTGCGGGTGGCCGGCGGTCTTGTTGACGACGGCGAAGCGGCCCTCGACGGCGGTCACGTTGACGACGTAGCGGCGCGGGTGCGGGGAGGCGAGCAGGAGCGGGAGCAGGCGGTCGCAGAGCAGGGCCGGGGCGAGGGCGTTGACCAGCTGGGTCTCCAGCACCTCGGCCGGGTCGAGCTCGCCGAGCCGGGCGGACCACGAGTTGCCGGGGGCGAGGTCGGGCAGCAGGCCGGCCTCGTCGGGCAGGGGCAGCAGGCCGTGGCCGGTGGCCGGGGCGCGGTCGAGCTCGGCGGCGGGCCAGGCGGAGGTGAGTGCGGGCATCGGCCGGAAGCCCGGGGCGTGCGCGACGGCGCGGCGGTCGGCGGCGGGCAGGGCGTCGTGCTCCCCGGCGGCGAGCAGCGCGTACGACTCGGGCGGGCGGCGCAGGGTCTGCGCGGCGTTGTTGATCAGGATGTCCAGCGGCCGTCCGTCGGCGCGCAGTTGCTCGGTGAGCCCGAGCACCTGGCGCGGGTCGCGCAGGTCGATCCCGACGACGGTGAGCCGCTCCCACCACTGCGCGCTGCCCTCGGCGGCGCGGAAGCGGCGGACGGTGTCGTGCGGGAAGCGGGTGGTGACGGTCAGCTCGGCGCCGTCGCGCAGCAGCATGAGGGCGAGCTGGAAGCCGATCTTGACGCGGCCGCCGGTGAGCAGCGCGCGTCGGCCGCGCAGGTCGGTGGTGAGGCCGCGCCGGGCGGTGTTGTCGGCGGCGCAGTCCGGGCAGAGCATGTGGTAGAAGCCGTCGACCTGGCGGTACGGCTGCTTGCAGACGTAGCAGCGGCGCGGTGTCCGCAGCTCGCCGACCGGTACGCCGACCGGTCCGCCGACCGGTTCGCCGGCCTGGGCGAGCGGGGCGTCCTCGCGGCGGTCGCGGGCGCCGGTGGCGGTGGTGGCGAGCAGCGCGTCGTCGGCGTCCCGGAGCGCCTGCTTGGCCTCCTGGCGGCGGCGCTTGCGGCTCTCCATGACGAAGGAGCTGAGCTGGCGCTCGGCGTGCAGGCGGGTGCGGTCGTGCGGCGGCAGACCGCGCAGGCGGCGCAGGGTGGCGCCGAGCGCGGCGAGTTCCTCGGCGGTGACGGCCTCTACGCGGACGGCCTCTACGCGGACGGCCTCCGCGCGGACGGCTTCTGCGCTGACGGCCGCCGCGCTGACGGCCTCTGCGCCCGCGCTCGGGTCGGTCGTCGCGATGTGGTTGAGCTGGTCTTCGTCGTTCCGGACCGTCATGTCCGCCCCCTCGTGCCGTGCAGTGCAAGGGACTGTAATCGACGGCTCTGACGGATGCGCCCTCAATAAATCCGGGGCGCCGGGCAGGCCTTCCGGCCCCGCCGGCGCCCCGGGCCGGACTCAGCCCGTGTACTTCGCGAAGATCTTGGCGAACTCGTACGGCTGCTGCGGGATGTTGGTGCACTTGGCCAGCGAGCCGGTGCACGCGTTGGCGTCGCGGGTGGCGTCCCAGAAGGCCAGCAGGCCGAGGTGGTTCTGCTGGGCGAAGGTCACCAACTGCTGGGCGGCGGCCTGGTTGTAGACCTGGTGGTCGTCGTTCTCGCCGATCATCGGGGTGACGCCGACCATGGCCCACAGCCGGGCGTCGGTCTTCGCCGGGTACAGCGCCTTGAGCTGGCCGAACAGCGCCTGCGCGGCCTGGACGGCGGCGTTGCCGTAGTCGGTGCCGCTCCGGTAGTAGTCCATCGCCATGATGTTCACGAGGTCGACGGCGACGCCCGCGTCCCGGGCCGACTTGACGATGGCGACGCCCTCCGCGGTCAGGCCCTCCGGCAGGACGGGCAGGGTGAAGGACACTTTGAGGCCCGGGTTGGCCTGCTGGAGCTTGGCGAGCGGGGCCGAACGGCGGTCGTTGGAGGCGGTGTCGGCGATCGCGGCGCCCTCGATGTCGAAGTCGACGTAGCGCAGGTTGTAGGCCTTCACGACGGCGTCGTACTCGGCGAACAGCGAGTCCACGGTGGTGCAGGCGGCGGCGAGTTCGGTGCCGCCGGCGCCGCCGAAGGAGAGCTTGACGTCGCCGCCGGCCGCGCGCAGCGCGTCGACTTGGTCCTTGGCCCAGCCGGTGCGCGGGTCGTAGGCGTTGAACCAGCTGGCCTTGCAGCCGACGCCGGTGACGAAGCCCATCGTGTAGCCCTTGAGGTTGCCGGCCTTGGCCATGTCGGGCATGGCCGGCGTGGGCCAGGCGCCCATGTCTATGTAGGGGGCGACGGGCAGGGCGACGTTCGGCGGCGGGGTGGTCGGCCCGCCGGTCGGCGTGGCGGTGGGGGTGCCGGTGGGCGTCACCGTCGGCGTGGCGGTCGGGGTGGGGCCTCCGCCGCCGGGCCCGGTGAGCGTGACGTCGTCGGCGAGGTAGGCGCCCTGCCCGTACCAGCCGTGCAGGTAGACGGTGACGCTGGTGGTGTTCGGACCGGTGGTGAAACTGGTCGACAGCTGCTGCCAGTTGGCGCCGCCGGGGGTCCAGGTGGCCGGGTCGGTGACGCCGTTGCCGGTGGCGCCGAGGTACACGTACTGGCCCTGCACCCAGGCGCTCAGCGAGTACGTCGTGTTGGGCTGCACGCCGACGGTCTGTCCGCACTGCGCGGTGTCGCTCGCGCTCGCCGCGCCCTTCAGCGCGTACGTGCCGCTGTGCGCACCGGAGTTGACGATGCTGCCGGTGCCGCCGGAACAGCTCCAGGGGTTCAGCGAGCCGCTCTCGAAACCGGCGTTGGCGAGCAGGTTGGTGTCGGCGGCGCCGGCGTTCCCGGCGAGGGCGGCGAGGCCGCCGGCGGCGAGCGCGGTGGCCGCGGCGAGGCTCAACAGCTTGGTGCGGCCTGGGGACCGGCGGTGCGCGGGGGCGTCGTGGGGCGCGCTGGGCATGGGGGTGCCTCTCGGG
>NZ_JBFBDY010000282.1:0-8286 GCF_040683475.1 Kitasatospora sp. NPDC093558
AGCCGATCCCCGCTCCGAAAAGCGAATCGGGCCGAAGTCCGAACGCAATCCAATTAAACGCGCACGCCGAATACGCACCGAGCCGCGACAAGACGTGACCCAGCCCGAACCGGGAAGTGGTGTTTCAGAGGATTGGCCGCTCCGGGACCGTCCGCGCCGATGCGTGTCCGGTGCTCCCTGCCGAGCGACTACAGAACACTACCCCTGTTCGGAGCCCCGGGCAAACCCGTGCCCGGGACGATCCGGGTACAGAGCGGGCGGCCGGCCTTCACGTACTCGCCGTTCGGGTGGTCGTTGCCGGTGACCCAGTGGCGGGCCGTGGACTCGTCGCGTCCGCCGTCGCGATGGCGGGTGAGGAGTCGTTCCTCGCGGAGGGCGTCGTCTGTCTCGACGTACCAGAGTTCGCGGAGCAGGCGGCGGGCGTCCGGCCACGGCGCGTCGGTGGAGGCGAGGTAGTTGCCCTCGGTGATGACGAGGCGGGCCTGTGGGCGGACGACGTGGCGGGCGGCCACCGGTTCGTCCAGCGTTCGGTCGAAGTCGGGGACGTAGATGTCCTGGAAGCGGTCGGCGGCGATGCGGCGCAGCAGTGAGACGTAGCCGTGGGCGTCGAAGGTGGCGGGCGCGCCCTTGCGGTGGGTGAGGCCGAGGCGGTCGAGCTGGGCTCCGGAGAGGTGGAAGCCGTCCAGCGGGACGTAGGCGGCGCTGCCCGGGCCCTCTGCCCGTTCGACCTCCGCCACCAGGTGCCGGGCCAGGGTGGACTTGCCGGCCCCGGGAGGGCCGGCAAGTCCGAGGATCGTGCGGGCGTTGCTGCCCGGGCCCCGGAGGAGTCCGAGGGCGAGGGCGGTGAGGCGGTCCTCGTTCATGGCCGCACCCTACTCATCCGCGCGTGCCAGCCCCTGCCGCCGCCTCACCGGGCGGCGAGGGCCGGCACCTCCAGGGTCAGCGTGCCCGCGTCGGTGTCGAGCACGGCCGGGACGCCGAGCGGGACGGTGAGCGTGGACGGGCAGTGGCCGAAGCCCAGTTCCCAGAGCACGGGCACCCCGAGCGGGCCGAGGCGGTCGAGCATCACGTCGCGGACCCGGTCCGGCCGCCCGCAGCCCTCCCAGGAGCCGAGGGCTATGCCGGCCACGCCGTCGAGGGCGCCGGAGCGGAGGAACTGGGTGAGGAGGCGGTCGAGCTGGTACGGGTGCTCGTTCACGTCTTCGAGGATCAGGATGCTGCCCGCGAAGGTGGGCCGGGCGGCGGGTGTGCCCCGCTCGGCCGCGAGGACGTGGACGCATCCCCCGGCCGTGACGCCGGTGGCCCGGCCGGGGACGAGCGGGGTGGCGGCGGGTCCGGTGAGGACGGTGGTGGCGACGGGGTCGAAGAGGGTCCGGCGCAGGTGTTCGGCCGTGGGGCCGTCCTCGATGAAGGAGGCCGCCGCGCACATCGGCCCGTAGAGGGTGGCGAGGCCGAGCCGCTGGGCGAAGGCCTCGTGCAGGGAGGAGACGTCGCTGAAGCCGATCAGGACCTTGGGCGGGACGCGGCGCATCGCGGCCCAGTCGAGCAGGTCGACGACGCGGTGGACGCCGTAGCCGCCGCGGGCGCAGATGACGGCGTCGACGGTGGGGTCGAGCCAGGCGTCCTGCAGGTCGGCGGCGCGGTCGGCGTCGGTGCCGGCCAGGTAGCCGAGGGAGGGGTGGGTGTCGAGGACGTGCGGGGCGACGGTGACCCGCAGCCCCCAGGAGCGCAGGATCGCGGTCCCGGCGGTGAGCCGCTCGGGGTCGATCGGGCCGCTGGGGGCGACCACGACGACGTGGTCCCCCGGGCGGAGTTGCGGCGGACGGGTCAGCCCTCGGTCGGGCGTGGTCGGGTGCTGGTCCATGGCCGGGATCCTTCCAGGGTGCGGGCGCCGGGGCGCGAGGGGGTGAGGTGCTGTCAGATCCGGCGGGGCCCGCCTCAGGTGGTATGCCCCGTCCGCCTCAGACCGATCCCATGACCTCCCTGACCTCGGCGAGCGTGGCGTCCGCGATGGCGTTCGCGCGCTCGGCGCCGTCGCGCAGCACCTGGCGCAGGTAGCCGCGGTCGGCGGCGAGTGCGGTGCGGCGGGCGCGGACCGGGCGGAGGAACTCGTTGACGGACTCCGTGACGGTGCGCTTGAGCGCGGCCGCGCCGCCGTCGCCGAGTTCGGCGGCGACGTCCTCGGGGCTCCGGCCCTGGCACAGGGCGGCCAGCAGGACGAGGTTGGCGACCTCGGGCCGGTTCGCCGGGTCGTAGGCGATGTGCCGGTCGGTGTCCGTCTTCGCGCCACGGATCAGCCGGGCGGTCTCGTCCTCGGAGGCGCCGAGGTAGACGGCGTTGCCCCGGCTCTTGCTCATCTTGCCGCCGTCGGTGCCGAGAAGCAGCGGCGCCTCGGAGAGCACCGCCTCGGGGCGCGGGAAGACGGCGGTGCCGTCGGCGTGCGGGTAGCGCTCGTGGAAGCGGCGGGCGATGGTGCGGGCCACTTCGAGGTGGGGCAGCTGGTCCTGGCCGACGGGGACGAGGTCGGCCTTGCAGAAGAGGATGTCGGCGGCCTGGTGGACGGGGTAGGTGAACATCAGTCCGCTGACGGCGGCCTGGCTGGAGTGGGCGATCTCGTCCTTGACGGTGGGGTTGCGGCCCAGCTCGGCGACGCTGACCAGGCTGAGGAAGGGGAGGAGCAGTTGGTTGAGGGCGGGGACGCGGCTGTGCGCGAAGATCGTGGCACGGTCGGGGTCGAGGCCGGCCGCGAGGTTGTCGAGGACGAGGTTCTCGGTGTGTTCGGCGAGCCGGTCGGCGATGTCCCGGTCGGTGATGACCTGGTAGTCGCCGACGACGATGAACATCTCGATGCCCTGGGCCTGGAGGCGGACCCGGTTCTGCAGGGTGCCGAAGTAGTGGCCGATGTGGAGCGGGCCGGTCGGGCGGTCGCCGGTCAGGACGCGGTGGGCGACCGGGGTGCCCGGATCGGCCTTCCCGGCCTTCGCGGCCTTCCCGGGCTGCGTGTCCGGGCCGATCGGACTGGCTGGACTGGCTGAACTGGTCCCGGCGGACGGCGCGGTCGTTTGGACAGGAGCGGTGGTCGTGGCGGTCATGCGGGTTCTCTCCTCGGTACGGCGGTGGTGAATGGCCGTCCGGGGCGCGGGCCCGTCCCGCTGGGGAAACGCAACAGGGCCGTCCATCCCGGACGGCCCTGGTCAGGCGTGCGTGGTGGCCGTCCTAGGACGGCCACCAGCACAGGCCCGTGAAGCGCTTCATGCCTTCGACGATAGCGCCGGTCCCCCGTCGGGGTCACCGGATTTCAGCGGGCCGGCGTCCGGGAGGACGGCGACGGCACCGGTGAGGAGGTGGAGAGCATCGACGAGGAGGTGGGGAGCACCGGCCAACTCTTGGTGATTCTTGGCGATTTCTCCCCCTTGTAGATAGGTTAGCCTCACCTTAGCTACGCGTGCGTGGCCGGCCCCGGTCACACCCCGCCTATGACCCGCCCATGACCCGTTCGCCGATCCCGAAGGAGCGTCGCGTGGCCCCCAACGCCGACGACCTGACCCTCGTCCGCCGCACCACCTCCCGCCGCCGCTTCCTCGCCGCCGGGCTCACCGGCGGAGCCGTGCTCGGCCTCGGCGGGCTCCTCACCGCCTGCGGCAGCTCCGGCGGGTCGGGTGGCCCGGGCACGGCGGGCGGCTCGGCGAAGCCGTCCGGCGGGTCCTCCCCCGACCAGAAGTCGGTCAAGCAGGGCGGCGACGACTACGCCACCGTGATCGAGAAGATGAAGGGCTTCGGCACCGACGCCGCACCCGGCGCCTACCCGCGCACGATCAGGCACGCGATGGGCGAGACCGTCATCCCCGCCAAGCCCGTCCGCGTCGTCGTCCTCGACACCGGCGAACTCGACAACGTCGTGTCGCTCGGGGTCCAGCCGGTCGGCGTCGTCCACACCGACGGCTCCAAGACCATGCCGTCCTACCTCAAGGACAAGGCCGGCAGCCCGGCGAACGTCGGCACCATCAACGGCCTCAACCTGGAGGCCATCGCCGCCCTCAAGCCCGACCTGATCCTCGGCAGCCAGCTGCGCGCCCAGGACCAGTACGTGCAGCTGTCGAAGATCGCGCCGACCGTCTTCTCCCTGCGCCCCGGCTACCCCTGGAAGCAGAACTTCCTGCTCAACGCGAGCCCCTTCGGCCTGGAAGCCGAGGCCACGGCCCAACTCGACGCCTACCGGGCCGCCGCCACCGCGATCGGCGCCAAGCTCGGCGACAAGCGCCCGACCATCACGCCGCTGCGCTTCATGCCCGGCAAGACCCGGCTCTACGCGGAGCTGTCGTTCATCGGCACCATCCTCACCGACGTGCCGCTGCCGCAGCCCGCGATCGAACAGGTCAAGGAACTCGCCGTCGAGATCAGCCCCGAACAGATCGACAAGGCGGACGCGGACTGGGTCTTCTACGGCGTGTACGGATCGCCCAGCTCCACCAACCAGGACGCGGTGCTCGGCGGTGCGCTCTGGAAGACCCTCGGGGCGGTCAAGTCCGGTCAGGCACGGCCGGTTTCGGACGAGACCTGGTTCCTCGGGCTCGGCGTCACGGCGGCCAACACGGTGCTCGCCGACCTCAAGGGCTTCGTCGCGCCCGGCAGTTGAGCCGACACGCCACGTAGGGGCGGGGTGCTCCTGCTCCGCTCCCGAAGGGGCGTGTCGGCGTCCGAACGGGGAACCGGCGCTTGGAGCTGGTCACTCGGTGCGGGAGGATCGTCTGGACCGTCCCCCGAAGGGCCCGTGCCGATGACCTCGCTCCACCCCACCCCCACCGATCCCGCCCGCCCCGACCCGGACGCGAAGCGCGATGGAGCCCCGCAAACCCCCGCCGTGCGCTGCGCCATCGCGCATGCCGCCGACGCCGCGGGACAGTTCGCCGGCATGCCCGGCGGCGGTGCCCGCGACGACTCGGTGCCGCGTCCGCGCAGCAGCTCCGACGACGCCGACGGCGGCGCTTCGTCCGGTGCCCCGGTGAGCGTCGCGCCGGACAAGCGGACGGCGGCCCGCGTCGAGGCCGCGCTCGCCGAACGGTTGCGGGCCGCGCGCCGGCAGGGCCGCTCCCTCGCCGAGTTGGCCGCCGCCTGCCGACGGCCGGTCGCGGAGGTCGCGGCGCTCCTCGGCGAGGTCGCACCGGCCGAGTCCGCACCCGCCTGGCAGGTGCAGGACGAACCGGTCACGCAGCTTGGGCGGGTACAGGACGAACCGGTCGCGCAGCTCGGGCGGGTGCAGGACGATCCCGTCGCGCAGCTCGGGCGGGTGCACGACGATCCGGTCGGGCAGCTCGGGTGGGTGCAGGACGAACCGGTCGCGCAGGCCGCGCACGAACAGGAGCTCCGGCAGCCCGCCGCACCTACGGCGGCCGAGCAGTCGGTGCCGGTGCTGCGCGCGGCCCGTGAGGAGCCGCGGACCCTCGCGACCCGGCGGCCCTCGCCCTCGCGTCGACTGCGCCGCATGCACCCCGACGCCGCCCCGACCGGGCGGGAGGCGGCCGAACGGGAGACGGCCGCACCCGAGGGGGCGCTGCCGCGCAGGTCCACACGGGGGACGGGCAGGACGGCCGCCGCGGCGAACGGCGTCGCAGGGGTGGCGGCGGCCCGGCAGCCGGTCGGCGGTCCCGTGGCGGACCCGGTCGAGACGCCGCTCGGGATCCTGATCGGCGCCGGCCCGCACCAGCCCGAGGCGGTCGGCCGCCCGGAGGAGCGCACGCCGGTGCGGGTGACCGCCGAGCCGGTCCGGATCGGGCGCGGCACCAGCCTCATCGTGCTGCCCTCCTGGCGGCCCGCCATCGCGGTCTCGGTGTCAACCGATCAGCTGCTGTCCGCCACCGGGCTCGCCTTCGAGCAACTGGCCGGCGTCCAGCTGACGGTGATGATCAATCCCGGTGCGCTGCACGACCGGGAGCTCGACCTGCACGGCTGGCAGACCACCCGCGGGCGGCGCGGCGGGCGGGCGTAGGGCCTGTGCTTCGGCTCAGGTCGGAGGGCTGCGGCGTCGGGGTGCTCGGGGTGCGAGCATCGTAAGGCGGAGGCAGAGGCAGAGGACGGAGACACCGGGGACGTCGGCGACTGACGACAACGCGGCGAGGTGCTTGCCCCCTGGCGTCGCGAACCCCGGCCTGAGCCGAAGGACACGCCCCCAGCCGGTCCCGTCATCGGGCCGGGCGGCCGAACGTCAGTGCCCCGGCAGGGTGTTCGGGATGTAGCCGAGGTGGACGGCGACCGGGTCGCGCCCGTCGACGAGCCAGTCCCCCGACCGGACCATGGTCAGCAGCTCCGGGAGCCGGGGCGGCCAGAGCGCGTCGGCGCCCGGGGCGGCGAGGTCGAACGGCGTCCACCAGCGCCAGTCGAGGATGCGGTCGGTGGCGTGCACCGCGCTGACGTCGCCGACCAGGCCCCGGCGCGGGCCGCGGGTGACGTAGATGTGCTCGTGCTGGCGGACCGGGATGCCGTGCCAGGTGAAATCGTGCTCCCAGGTGCAGAGCAGCGGGCCGGGTTCGAGGTCGGTCCAGCCGGTCTCCTCACGGAGTTCGCGGAGGGCGGCCTCGCGCGGGGTCTCGCCGGCGTCCAGTCCGCCGCCCGGCATCGTCCAGTGCACGCCGACCTCGGAGTTGTCGGAGCGGAGCAGGAGGGCCGAACCGTCCTCGGTCAGGACCGCCGTCCGCGCCGCCTGCCGGGGCACACGCTCGCGGGGGCGCCGCAGTCTGCCGAGTCCCAGCGGGTTGCGGGAGTGCCACTGTCGTTTCATCCGCTCACTTTCGCAGGGTCCGGAGACGGCCGCCGAGGAATACCGGGACGGGCTCCCGCCCGACGGCGCGCCGGGCGGCCGTACTGCCGTACCGACATACCGACATACCGACATACCGCCGTTCGGCCGTACGCTGACGCCCATGTCCGTACCCGCGATCATCTTTCCCGCCGACCCGCTCAACCCGCGCCGGCCCGACCCGCACTTCGCCTGGGAAGCCCGGCTGCTGCGGGAGTTGGGCGGCGAGCACCACCTCGTCGACCACGACGCACTGCTGGCCGGACAGGCCGAGGAGGCCGTGCGGCGGGTGCCGAAGGACAGTGGCCCGCTCTGGTACCGGGGCTGGATGATGCCCTCCCGGGACTACGCCGCCTTCGCCGCCGCCCTCTCCGCGCGCGGCGGAAACCTGCTCACCACCGCCGCCGGATACGCGGCCGCACACGAACTGCCCGGCTGGTACGGCGTTTTCGAAGGCTCGACGCCGTCGAGCGTGTGGATCCCGTCGGCGGACGACGCCCCGCGCGAGGCGGAGTTCGCGGCGCCGGCACCCGGGGGCTTGGCAGTGGGGCCCGGACCGGACGAACTCGCCGATGCCGTCGCCCGGTTGGGCGGGAGCGGCCCGGCGGTCGTCAAGGACTACGTGAAGTCGCGCAAGCACGAGTGGCACGAGGCCTGCTACGTGCCGGAGTTGGCCGATCTGGACGCCGTCGGACGGGTGGTGGCCCGTTTCGTCGAGCTGCAGGGCGAGTTCCTGGCGGGCGGGGTGGTGCTTCGGCGGTACGAGGAGTTCGAGCGGGCGTCCGCCCCGGTCGGCGCCGGCACTGGCACTGGCACTGGGACTGGTGCGGGCGACGGCGCCGAGGGCGGGGACGGCCGGCCGGTGGAGGCCCGGGTGTGGTGGCTGGACGGCGAGCCGGTGCTCGTCGGGCCGCACCCGGACGCGCCGCACGACGAGGTCGACCCCGATCTGACCGGCGTCCGCCCGCTGGTACGGGCGCTCGGCTGCCGGTTCGTCACCACCGACCTCGCCAGCCGGGCGGACGGCTCCGGCTGGCGGGTGGTCGAGGTCGGCGACGGGCAGGTGAGCGACCTGCCGCGCGGGATCGACGCGACCGGGCTGCTGTCGTCGCTGATCGCGGCGTGAGCGTGGCCTGAGCACGGGCACGGCTTGAGTGTGGTGCGCGCCTGGGCCGGGCCGGGGGTCCGGCCCAGGCGCGGCGGCGGTCCGGCGCCCGGTGGTACGGCGCTTGGTCACCCGGGATCCGGTCCCACGGCGCTTGGCCGCCCGACGCCCGGTCACCCGGCCGCGACGGCCTCCCCGGCGATGGAGACCGCGCCGTGGTGGCCGTCCGCGATGAACGCGTGCCAGAGCCGCGCGTACGCCCCGTCGAGGGCGAGGAGTTCGGCGTGCGTGCCGTCCGGGACCCCCCGGCCGGGGTCGGGGGCGTCGACCCGGGCGGCGCGTGTGGCGGGGGTCTGGCGGGGGGGGTTCAGCAGGGGGGGGGGGGCGC
>NZ_JBFBDY010000283.1:0-8280 GCF_040683475.1 Kitasatospora sp. NPDC093558
GACCTGCCCGCCGCGCCCGCCGACCGCGCCATGGCCCTCGCCGCGCTCGCCGACTGGCAGGTGCTCGGCGACCTCCCGGACGACCCGGCCGCCGCCGACCGCTCCTGCGTGCTCACCGTCGACAGCGAACTCGCGCGCGCCGTCCCGGCCGTCCCGCCCGCCCTCGCCGACGACGCCGCCGACCTCGTCCGCCGCGCCGCCGACGCCGAACCCGCCACCGCCGTGCGCCGCCTGCTCGCCGAGACGCCCGCCGTCCTCGCCGCCGACCTCCCCGGCGACCAGCGCGCCTGGCTGCGCGACCACCGGCTCAGCGGCCCCGCCGCGCTCGGCGAATTCCTCGGCCTGGAAGCCGAGTTGAGGTCGGAAGGAGTCGCCCTGCTGGACCCGGCCGACGAACTGACCGACCTCGCCCTGCCCGGCGCCGGCACCCTGCCGCAGGCCGCCCTGCTGCTCGTCGAGCGCCTCGTCGAGGAGGTCCGCCCGCTGCCCGGCGACCCGGCCGACGGCGACGTGCCGATCCCCGATGCCCTGATAGACGGCGTCCTCGGCGACATCGCCGACGAGTACGGCCTCCCGGCCGGCTGGCGCCGCGACTACCTCGCCGACCGCACCGCACTGCGCCGCGACGCCCTCGACCTCCTGCACCGCCTGGGCCTGGTCACCCCCGCCCCGCGCGCCACCCGGCCCCCGGCGTGGCTCCTGCGCCCCCCGGCCGCCCGCTACGCCCCCGCCCTGGACCTGCGCCCCTCCCCGGGCACGGGCCGCCACTCCCGCCGGGACGACGACGGGTAACACCCTT
The DNA here is from genome assembly GCF_040683475.1 of Kitasatospora sp. NPDC093558. Classification (NCBI taxonomy): domain Bacteria; kingdom Bacillati; phylum Actinomycetota; class Actinomycetes; order Kitasatosporales; family Streptomycetaceae; genus Kitasatospora; species Kitasatospora sp. NPDC093558. The sequence goes on from NZ_JBFBDY010000283.1 coordinate 800, forward strand.
CCGAAGCCCGTCCCGGGCCAGTGCCCGGCCGGGGCATGCGTTCGGCCGAGGCATGCGTTCGGCGCTGAGGCATCCGTTCGGCCCCGACATGCGAAAGCACCGCGTCCGTGGGGGACGGCGGTGCCGGTGGATCCGGTGGGGCGGCTGGGCTACTTGCCGGCCGTGGCGGTCGTCGTCACGGTGTCGTGCCGGACGGTCTCCACGGTCGCGCCGACGCCGAAGGTGCCGAGGGCGATGGAGGCGAGGACGGCGGCGCAGGCGAGCAGGCGGCGGTGGCGCTGGGGGAGCGGGAAGCGCGGTTCCTGGTAGGTCGCCGAAGGGAAGGCGTTCATGTCAGGGAGGCTGTCAGGGCGGAATGAACGGTCGGTACGCACGGGTGAAGTCCGGACGGGGGTTGGGCGACGGCCTGGGCGAATCTGCCCCACCCTGTCTCGGGTGGGGCGTTGTGGCTGGTCAGGCGGGTGGTGTGCGGTCGCGGCGACCCGCGTCGGCGAGGGCCTCGCCGACCGCGACGCGGACCGCGTCCCGCAGCCCGTGGGCGGGGTGGAAGCGGGACGGCCCGGCGGCCGGGTCCTCCCGCAGCTCCTTCACGAGGGACACGCAGAGCAGCAGCATCACGACGACGAACGGCAGCGCGACGAGGATCGTCGCGTTCTGCAGGGCGGTGAGCCCGCCGGCGAGCAGCAGGGCGGCGGCGACCCCGCCCATCAGCACGCCCCACACCACGACGAGCCACGTGTGCGGGTGCAGCGAGCCCCGGCTGGACAGTGAGCCGAGGACGAGCGAGGCGGAGTCGGCGCTCGTGATGAAGAAGGTCATCACGAGCAGCACCGCGACGACGCTGGTCACCGATCCGAGCGGCAGCGAGCGCAGCATCTCGAACAGCGAGGCCTCGGCGCCCTGGGGGATCGTGGCGACGAGGTCGGCGGTGCGGGTGGTGACCAGGCGGATCGCGGTGCCGCCCATGACGCAGAACCAGATGACGGTGGCGCCGCTGGGCACGAGCAGCACGCCGAGGAGGAACTGGCGGATGGTCCGGCCGCGGGAGATGCGGGCGATGAAGGTGCCGACGAACGGCGCCCAGGACAGCCACCAGGCCCAGTAGAAGATCGTCCAGGAGCCGAGCCAGCTCTCGTCGGTGAAGGCACCGGTCTGGGTGGACATCCCGAGCAGGTCGGACAGGTACCCGCCGACGGTGGACGGGACGGAGTCGAGGACGAACACCGAGGGGCCGAAGACGAACACGAAGAGCATGATCAGCGAGGCCAGCACGACGTTCGCCGTGGAGAGCCACTTGACGCCCTTGTGGACGCCGGAGAACGCGGAGAGCACGAACGCGGCGGTCAGGGAGCCGATGATGACCATCTGGGCGTTCTGGGTGTTGCGGACGGAGGAGATGTAGCCGAGCCCGTCGGCCACCTGGAGGGCGCCGAGGCCGAGGCTGGTCGCCGAGCCGAAGACGGTGGCGAACACGGCGAGCAGGTCGATCGCCCGGCCCGGCCAGCCGTCCGCGCCGCGCTGCCCGATCAGTGGGACGAAGGCGGAGGAGATGCGGTTGCCCCGGCCCTTGCGGAACGTCGTGTAGGCGAGCGCGAGGCCGCCGACGGCGTAGATCGCCCACGGGTGCAGGGTCCAGTGGAACAGCGAGAACTCCATGGCCTGCTGGGCCGCGGCGGCGCTCTGCGGTTCGAGCCCGGAGCCGGGCTGCGGGGCGGCGAACAGCTGCAGCGGCTCGCCGACGCCGTAGAACATGAGGCCGATGCCCATGCCGGCGCTGAACATCATCGCGACCCAGGCGAGGGTGGAGAACTCGGGCTCGTCGCCGTCGCGGCCGAGCCGGATGCGGCCGAAGCGGCTGAAGGCCAGCAGGACGGTCAGGGCGAGGAAGACGTCGGCGGCGACGACGAACAGCCAGCCGAAGTTGTGCAGGACCCAGCCGAGCGCGGTCTTGGACGTCCGGCCGAGGGAGTCCTCGGCGAAGATGCCCCAGGCGACCACCGCCAGGACCAGGACGGCGCCGACCCCGAACACCACCCGGTCGGCGGGGAGCGTCTCGGCGGGGTCGTCCGGGCCCTTGGGGCGGGGCTCGGACTGCGGCGGCTGGCTGCTCATCGGGCGTGCCTCTCGTGCTGTGCGGGGCGGAGCCGGGTGGTGGCGATATGGCGGGGACTCGGCTGCGTATCGCACTATGTCCAGTTCGCACCGCGAGGGCGGGGAGGGCGCGCCGGGGAGGCGGCGGGAGGGGACTTACGTCCCGTCACCGCCGCTCCCGTGGCAGGTCAGGCCGCGTACTCGTGGGTTGGGGCGTGCGCGGTGGAGAGGTAGCGGGCGAGGGCCCGGCGGCTGCGGGTCAGCTCGTCGATGCGCGAGTCGAGGTCGGCGAGTTCGCCGCGCAGCGTGGCGAGCAGGTCCGGGCAGGCCTCCAGGGCGGGGATCGGGCCGGTGGCGCACGGGAGGATCTCGGCGATGACGCGGGTGGACAGGCCGGCCGCGAGCAGGCTGCGGATCTGCCGGACCCGGACGGTGTCGGCCTCGGCGTACTCGCGGTAGCCGGCCGCCGAGCGGGCCGGTTCGAGGAGGCCCTGCTCCTCGTAGTAGCGGAGCAGGCGGGTGGACACCCCGGTCAGGCGGGACACTTCTCCGATGCGCATGACCGGGCGAACGTCCCGTCAGTCGGGCGTGTTCCCCATCGTGCCGTCGGCTTCAAGCGCCCGTGGCGTCCAGTTCCTTGAGGAAGTCGAGCACCACGGACCGCAGTTCGGGCAGCCGCTCGACCATGGGGAGGTGGCCGGAAGGGAGTTCGGCGAGGCGGGCGCCGGGGATGCCGTCGGCGAGGGCGCGGTGCTGGCCCGGCGGCACGAGCTGGTCCTCGGTGGTGCTGACGACCAGGGCGGGCACCGCTATCGCGGCGAGCTCGGCGCGCACGTCGGCCCGGCCGGCCAGCCGGAACTGCTGCCGGAAGCCCTGTGGGACGGCGGAGCCGAGCGAGTCCCGGAGGAACGTGAGGTCGTCGGCGGGGAGCGCGTCGACCCACGTCCCGCCGAGCACGACGGTCAGCAACAGGCGGGCGAGGTCGGCCGGGCGGTCGGCGAGGTCGACGGCGAGGTCGGCGAGCAGCCGCAGCCGCGCCGAGCCGCCGGCCACGCCCGCGAGGAGCAGCAGCGAGCGGACCCGCCCGGGGTGGCGGGTGGCGGCCCGGACGGCGACGGCGGCGCCGAGCGAGTAGCCGGCCAGGTCGAAGGTGTCGAGGCCCTCCTCGGTCGCGGTCGCCACGAGCCGGTCGGCGAGGTCGTCGAGGGTGGGCTCGCCGGGCTCGTACGGGGTGTCGCCGGAGCCGGGGTAGTCGGGGGCGACGACGGTGCGGTGGGCGGCGAGGTCGGCGAGCAGCGGGCCCCAGTTGTCCCGGGCGCTGCCGCCGGCGCCGTGGGCGAGCAGCAGGCCGGGGCCGGTGCCGCGGACCGTGCGGGCGAGCGGGGGGAAGGGGGTGGACGCCATCGGGGGTGCTCCTGTCGGTGGGTGCGGGCGGTGGCTCGTCCGTACGGTAGGTGTTCACACCGGTGAGAAGGTCAAGCCGGTGGCCGTCGTACCGGTGGCCGTCTTACCGGCGGCCCGGGGGCGGCCGTACGATCCGGAATGTGACGGATCGGTGGTACACGGTGGCTTCCGTCCGGAGGGAAGGAGTCCGCTCATGGCCGATGACGTCCATGGGCCGGTCCATGAACCGGTGCACGGGCCGGTGCACGTGCCGGAACCTGAGGCGGTTCACGTGCCCGGGATCGTCAAGCCGTTGCCCGCGGCGTGGTTCGTGCCGCACGACACCAACGCCGAGATGCGCTGGGACGCGCTGCGCGACGCGGACGGCGGTGCGGCGATCGGCCTGCACGTTCCGGTGGAACGGTTCTTCGTTCGCAACCACACCCGCACCCCGCTGATCGACCCCGGCACGTGGCGGCTGCGGCTGTTCGGCACCGGCCTGCGCGGCGCCCCGTCCGCGGACCGGCCGGTCGAGTTCTCCCTCGACGACCTCAAGGCCCTGCCCCGCACCCGGATCGACGCCCTGATCGAGTGCGCCGGCAACGGCCGCAGCTACTACGCGAGCCGCCAGCACCAGCGCGTCCCGGGCACGCCGTGGGCGCTCGGCGGCATCGGCTCGGCGAGCTGGTACGGCGTCCGGCTCGCCGACGTGCTGCGCGAGGCCGGGCTGGGCCCCGCCGCGGTCGACCTGCTGCCGGCCGGCCTCGACCCGCACTACGTCGTCGGCGGCACCGACTACGGCCCGGTGCGCCGTCCGCTGCCGGTCGCCAAGGCGCTGGACGACGTCCTGCTCGCCTACGGGATGAACGGCGAGCCGCTGACGCCCGACCACGGCGCGCCGGCCCGTCTGGTGGTGCCGGGCTGGGTGGGCATCGCCTCGATCAAGTGGCTCGGCTCGATCGAGGTGGCCGACCGGCCGCTGTCCTCGCCCTGGAACACCGACTTCTACCGGATGTTCGGCCCCGGCCACCCGCCCGGCGGCGGCGCGCCGCTGACCGCGCAGGTGCCGAAGTGCGCCTTCGAGCTCGCCGAGGGCGCCGTGCTGGCGGCCGGCCGCACTCACCGGCTGCACGGCCGCGCGTGGTCCGGCGAGGCCGCGGTGCACCGGGTCGAGGTGAGCGACGACGGCGGCCGGACGTGGCGCAGCGCCGAACTGCACGACGAGCCGCGCGCCCACGAGTGGACGCGCTGGAGCATCGACTGGCGCCCCGGGCGGCCCGGCCGCTACGAGCTGTGCGCCCGCGCGACGGACCGCCGGGGCGGCACGCAGCCGCGCTCGGCGGAGTTCAACCGGGAGGGCTACCTGTTCGGCGCGGTGGTGGCCCACCCGGTGACGGTGGCCGCGCCCCCGGCGCCCGCCGGGGACCGGGCCTAGGCCGTCGTCTGCACGGCGGTGGCCTGCACCGCCGTGGCCGGGACGGTCGCGGTCTGGACGGCCGTGGTCTGCACCGCGGTCTGGACCTCGTAGGGCGCCGGGTAGGGCGTCTCGTACGGGTTCAGGACCAGCCGCACGACGTCCTCCAGGCGCCGGCGGGCGTCCCCGAGGGTCGTGCGGCCGGTCACCCACGCGGTCAGCTCGCCCTGCCAGGCGTGGCCCACGATGTGCCGCACGAGGTCGCTCGCGGCGCCCGGCACCTCGCCCATCAGCGCCTGGAGCGCGGCGCTGTCGGCCCTGGCCATGCCCTGCAGCGCCTCGCTGGCGAAGGGGTCCGTGGACGCGGCGACGGCCACCCGCAGCCGCGCCAGCTCGGGCTGCCGCTGGTAGGCGCGCATCCCCCCGCGGACGAACCGCACCGCCCGGTCCGTCGCCCCCAGCCCGGCGCGGGGCCCGCGCAGCTCGGCCACCAGGTCGGCCAGCAGCAGGCGGTGCCACTCGGCGATCGCCGCCGCCAGGAGGTGGTCCTTGGAGGAGAAGTAGCGGTACGCCGTCCCCAGGGCGACTCCGGACCGTTCGCAGACCTGTTTCATCTGCAGTCGCTCGACGCCGATCTCGTTCACCAGGGCGAGCGCCGCCGCGATCAGGCTTTCGCGGCGTTCGAGCTGACGCGGAGACATCGCCTCCACCGGCCGTGGTGACAGGTCAACCTTGGTCACCCGCACCATGATACGGGCCGGGGCCGCTCAGGAGTATGACGCCGACCGGCCTCCGTCCGTTCGCCGGGCGGCCACCGCCGTGCCGGGCGGGGCCGCGGCCGGTCGCGGAGCGGTGCGGGGAAGGGGCCGGTTCAGCGCCGTTCCCGGATCAGCGCCTCCTGTACGGCCGAGGCGACGAGCAGCCCGTCCCGGTCGTAGAACTCGCCGAGCGACAGGCCCCGGCCGTCCGAGGAGGAGGGGCTGCGCTGGGCGAACAGCAGCCACTCGTCGGCCCGGAACGGGCGGTGGAACCACATCGCGTGGTCCAGCGAGGCCATCAGCAGCCGGGGCGGCTCGATGCGCCGGAAGAAGTTCGGCTGTACCTGCAGTCCGGCGGTGGACGCGAGAGTGAGGTCGGACAGGTAGGTGAGCGCGCAGGTGTGCAGGAGCGGGTCGCCGTCCGGCAGCGGGGAGCCGGTGCGCAGCCAGACGAACTGCTGCGGCATCCCCGGGACGGCCTCCGGCAGGCCGGGCGCGTCGTCCGGGACGAAGCGCAGTTCGAGCTCGCGGAAGCCCTCGGTGCGGGCGAGGGCCTCGCGGGCGGCCGGTTCCCAGAGCGAGAAGGCGTCCGGCAGGCCGTCGGGGCCGGGCACCGGCGGCATCGGGCGGTGGCGGTCGGTGGCGGGCTCGGGGCGCTTGAAGGACGCGGAGAGGGTGAAGATCGCGTTCCCGTTCTGCACCGCCGTGACGCGGCGGGTGGTGTACGACATGCCGTCGCGGACCCGGTCGACCTCGTAGCGGATCGGCTCGGTCGGGTCGCCGGGCAGCAGGAAGTAGCTGTGCAGCGAGTGCACCGCGCGGTCGCCGTCGCAGGTGCGCCCGGCGGCGGTCAGCGCCTGCGCGGCGACCTGTCCGCCGAACGCGCGCATGGGCGCCCCGGCGTGGCAGCAGCCCCGGAACGTGTTCTCGTCCAGCCGCTCGATCTCCAGCAGCGCGGCGAAGGAGCGGGCCGGGGCGGCGGCGCGTCTTGCCTGTTCGGTCACGTCGGTCACGGGCCCATAGTGGCAGAAGCCAACCGTGCGGCGGTGTGACGTGGGTAACCATCCGGGGGGTGAAAGCCGTGTAGAACCTGTTTCAGTCCCGGGCGTGGGTGAGGAATTGTCAGTGCCCTCACCTAGCGTGTTCGGCATGACGCAATCCGCACACGCGTACGCCTATCTGCGACCCTCCGCTGTCCGCGATGCCGTCCCCGATGCTGCCCCCGGTGCCGCCCCCGGTGTCGTCCTCGGTTCAGATGCCGCGGGTGCCGGCCGGCGGCTCGACCTGGCCACCTCGGGCGGCGCCACGCCGCTCGGCGCGGCGGCCAACCCGCGGTTCTTCGCGGGCTTCCTCGCCGACCCGGCGCCGGCCGCCGCCGCGCTGCTCGCCGTCGCGGACGTCGCCGCCGCCCGCTACTACCAGCCGCAGCTGCGCGCCTCGCTCGACCCGGTGGTCACCGCCAACGGGGACCGGCTGCGCTTCGAGTCCTTCTCCGGCTGCTGCGGCGTCTACGCCCGCCTCGACGTGCTCGAAGCCGCACTGGACGGCGACGACATCGGCCACGGCACCACCAACGTGGACGTCAACAACCCGCTGCGCGAGGCCCTCACCCGGATAGGCCCGGCCGAGCCGCTGCACCTCGCCGTCGGGCCCGACGCGCTGGAGGTCACCACCTTCGACGGGCCGGTGGTCGAGAAGAAGGTGCCGCTGCCCGCGCGCTGGCTGCGCGGCTTCGCGGAGACGCAGGTCACCGCCGCCGGCTTCGACCTGCGGGCCGAGCTGCCCGCCGCCGAGGCGGTCCGCTTCCTGCGCTCGCTGCCGCGCGGCGGGCGCAG
>NZ_JBFBDY010000284.1:0-8254 GCF_040683475.1 Kitasatospora sp. NPDC093558
GGCCAGGTCGGCCGCGTCGTCCTTGGAGTGCTCGGAGGAGTAGCGGCTCGGCATCGAGACGCAGTGCACGTTCTCGGCGCCGATCGCGTCGACCGAGCAGCCAGCGGCCGAGGTCGGGGACCCGGTAGCCCCGGGCCAGGCGGAGGTAGAACACGTCGACTCTTTCAGCGGCTCGTCTTCGGTGGTTCGGCGGCTCGGTGGCCCTGGAGCCCGGTGTCGTCAGCGGCGGGTGGCCGAGACGGCCGAGGCGCCGGCCGTGCCCGCGGCGGCGCCGCGCGGAACGGGGGCGGCGGGGGCGGTGAGCCGTCCGTCGACGAGGGCGACGGCGCGGTCCGCGAACCGGACGAGCTCCGGGTCGTGCGTGGCCAGGACGAGGGTGAGCTGGTGGGAGCGGGCCGCGCTGGTCAGTATCCGCAGGACCTGGTCGGCGGCCTCGCGGTGGAGCGGCGCGGTGGGGTCGTCGGCGAAGACGACGGGCGGCAGCGGGGCGAGCGCGCGGGCGACGGAGATCCGCTGGCGCTGGCTCTGCAGCAGCCGGTCGGGGCGGTGCCGGGCGATGTCGCCGACGTCGAGGCGTTCCAGCCATTCGTCGGCGGCGGTGTAGGCGGCCTTGTTGCCGGCGCCGGCGAGCAGGAGCGGCAGGGCGACGTTCTCCCGGGCGGTCAGTTCGGGCACCAGGTGGGGTTCGGAGCCGACGAAGCCGAAGCGGTCGCGGCGCAGCCGTTCGCGGCCGGCCCGGGTGAGGGTGTGGACGGGGGAGCTGTTGAACCAGACCTCGCCCTGGTCGACCGGGAGGAGTGCGGAGAGGCAGCCGAGCAGGGTGCTCTTGCCGGAGCCGCGCGGGCCGGTGACGGCGAGGACCTCGCCGTCGCGGACGCCGATCGAGATGCCGCGCAGGGCGGGCGTGCCGTGATGGGACTTGACGATCCCCCGGGCCCACAGCACGTCGTTGTCAGGCGGTGCCGCTGACATGAGGTTCCATCCTGGGTGGCCGCAGGGATATGACAGTCGTCAGATTAGAACGACCGGGGCCCCGCGCGGTTGCGGCGCACTGGGCCATCGCGGGCAAATCACCCGCAATCAGGCATGTTTGGGTGCGAACGCCGACCGGAAACGTCCGGGTCGGATCGGGAACGCACCGAAGGGCGGCCCCGCGGGGAGCGGGGCCGCCCTTCGGCGGAGGGTGGGGAAAGAGGATCAGATGATCAGAGCTTGGCCCACGCGTCGGTGAGGCTGGTCCGCAGGATCTGCTCGATCTCGTCGAAGGTCGACTGGTCGGAGATCAGCGGCGGGGCCAGCTGGACGACCGGGTCGCCACGGTCGTCGGCGCGGCAGTACAGGCCGTTGTCGAAGAGCGCCTTCGACAGGAAGCCGTAGAGCACGCGCTCGGTCTCCTCGTCGTTGAAGGACTCCTTGGTGACCTTGTCCTTGACGAGCTCGATGCCGTAGAAGTACCCGTTGCCGCGGACGTCGCCGACGATCGGCAGGTCGCGCAGCTTGCTCAGGGTGCCCAGGAAGCGCGACTCGTTGTCGAGCACGTGCTGGTTCAGGCCCTCGCGCTCGAAGATGTCGAGGTTGGCCAGCGCCACGGCGGAGGACACCGGGTGGCCGGCGAAGGTGTAGCCGTGCAGGAAGGTGTTGTCGCCCTTGTAGAACGGCTCGGCGATGCGGTCGGAGATGATCGTGGCGCCGATCGGGGAGTAGCCCGAGGTCATGCCCTTGGCGCAGGTGATCATGTCCGGCACGTAGCCGAACTTGTCGGCGCCGAACATGGTGCCGAGGCGGCCGAAGGCGCAGATGACCTCATCCGAGACCAGCAGCACGTCGTGGCGGTCGCAGATCTCGCGCAGGCGCTGGAAGTAGCCGGGCGGCGGCGGGAAGCAGCCACCGGCGTTCTGCACCGGCTCGACGAACACGGCGGCGACGGTTTCGGGGCCCTCGAAGAGGATGGCCTCCTCGACCTGGTCGGCGCACCAGCGGCCGTACGCCTCGGGGTCGACGGTGCCGTCGGGGCCCTCGAGGTAGTGCGGGGCGCGGTAGATGTTGGTGTTCGGCGCCTTGTGGGTGCCCGGCACCAGCGGCTCGAACGGGGCCTTCAGGCCCGGCAGGCCGGTGATCGACAGGGCGCCCTGCGGGGTGCCGTGGTAGGCGATGGCGCGGGAGATGACCTTGTACTTGGTCGGCTTGCCGATCAGCTTGAAGTACTGCTTGGCGAGCTTCCAGGCGGTCTCGACGGCCTCGCCGCCGCCGGTGGAGAAGAAGACCTTGTTCAGGTCGCCCGGGGCGTAGTTGGCGAGCCGCTCGGCCAGCTCGACGGCCTTGGGGTGCGCGTAGCTCCAGATCGGGAAGAACGCGAGTTCCTTGGCCTGCTTGGCGGCCACCTCGGCGAGCTCGGTGCGGCCGTGACCGGCCTGCACGACGAACAGGCCGGCCAGGCCGTCGATGTACTTCCGGCCCTTGTCGTCCCAGATGTACGTGCCCTCGCCCTTGACGATGGTCGGCACGGGGGAGTTCTCGTACGACGACATGCGGGTGAAGTGCATCCACAGGTGGTCGTAGGCGGTCTTGGAAAGGTCCTTCTGGGCCGGGTCGGCTGTCATCGGGTGCCCCAGGTGTAGGTCTGTTTCCGGAGCTTCAGGTAAACGAAGCTCTCGGTGCTCCGCACGCCGGGAAGCGCGCGGATGCGCTTGTTGATCATTTCGAGCAGGTGCTCGTCGTCCTCGCAGACCAGTTCGGCCAGGAGGTCGAACGAGCCGGCGGTGCAGACGACGTAGTCGACCTCGTCGAGGGCGGCCAGCGCGTCGGCGACGGGTTCGATGTCGCCCTCGACCCGGATCCCGACCATCGCCTGGCGGGTGAAGCCGACGGTGAGCGGGTCGGTGACGGCGACGATCTGCATCACGCCTTGGTCGAGCAGCTTCTGGACGCGCTGGCGCACGGCCGCCTCGGACAGGCCGACGGCCTTGCCGATGGCGGCGTACGGGCGGCGCCCGTCCTCCTGGAGCTGCTCGATGATCGCCTTGGAGGCGGTGTCGAGGGGAACGCTGGCGTTCCGGTCGCGGTTGGCCACGCCGCCACTGTGCCTGATCGTTCCCGTGTTCGCAACCGTGGAAACTGCTGATTTCGTCGCGATCTCCGAAATCGCATACGGATTTCATCGTGATAGTGGGTCGGGCCTGTCGATCCCATCCGTGTTGCGGCTACTCTGGCACGGTACGCGCGCGGCGACGCAGCGCAGCGCGCGTTCCCCCACCAGTGGACCGCGCCCCCCGGGGCCCGGCCACTCGGCGCCCATCGCAACCCTTCGTACGCCGCAACCGCCGACGTACCATGGCGCCGGACTCTGCAACGCCGCAGGAACCAGACCGAGGAGAGACTCCGTGAGCGACCTTCGCACGCTGCGCAACTACATCAACGGTGAGTTCGTGGACGCGGCCGACGGCCGCACGCTCGACATCGTCGACCCGACCACCGGCGAGGTCTACGCGACGTCCCCGCTGTCCGGTGCCGCCGACGTGGACGCCGCCATGGCCTCGGCCGCCGCCGCCTTCCCGGTCTGGCGTGACGCCACCCCGAGCACCCGCCAGAAGCTGCTCCTGAAGATCGCCGACGCGGTCGAGGCGCGCGCCGACGAGATCGTCGACGCCGAGGTGCGCAACACCGGCAAGCCCCGCGCGCTGACCCTCTCCGAGGAGATCGGCCCGATGGTGGACCAGATCCGGTTCTTCGCCGGTGCCGCCCGCCTGCTGGAGGGCAAGGCCGCCGGGGAGTACATGGACGGGATGACCTCGATCATCCGCCGCGAGCCGGTCGGCGTCTGCGCCCAGGTCGCGCCGTGGAACTACCCGATGATGATGGCCGTCTGGAAGTTCGCCCCGGCGATCGCCGCGGGCAACACCGTGGTGCTGAAGCCCTCGGACACCACCCCGGCCTCCACCGTGCTGCTGGCCGAGATCATCGGCGGCATCCTGAAGGACCTGGACCTGCCGGCCGGCGTCTTCAACGTCATCTGCGGCGACCGCGAGTCCGGCAAGCTGATGGTCGAGCACCGCACCCCGGCGATGGCCTCCATCACCGGTTCCGTCCGGGCCGGCATCCAGGTCGCCGAGTCGGCCTCCAAGGACGTCAAGCGCGTGCACCTGGAGCTGGGCGGCAAGGCCCCGGTCGTGGTGTTCGAGGACGCCGACATCGCCGAGGCCGTCGAGGGCATCTCGGTGGCGGGCTTCTTCAACGCCGGCCAGGACTGCACCGCCGCCACCCGCGTGCTGGTGCACGAGTCGATCCACGACGCCTTCGTCGAGGCGCTGGCCAAGGCCGCGGCCGAGACCAAGACCGGCGGCGTGGACGACGAGGACGTGCTGTACGGCCCGCTGAACAACGCCAACCAGCTGAAGCAGGTCGCCGGCTTCATCGAGCGGCTGCCCGCCCACGCCAAGGTCGAGACCGGTGGCCACCGGGTCGGCGAGCAGGGCTACTTCTACGCCCCGACCGTCGTCTCCGGCCTCCAGCAGGACGACGAGATCATCCAGAACGAGGTCTTCGGCCCGGTCATCACCGTGCAGCGGTTCTCCGACGAGGACCAGGCCGTCGAGTACGCCAACGGCGTCGAGTTCGCGCTGGCCTCCTCGGTGTGGACCAAGGACCACGCCCGTGCCATGCGGATGTCGCGCCGCCTGGACTTCGGCTGCGTGTGGATCAACACCCACATCCCGCTGGTCGCCGAGATGCCGCACGGCGGCTTCAAGAAGTCCGGCTACGGCAAGGACCTCTCGGCCTACGGCTTCGAGGACTACACGCGGGTGAAGCACGTCATGACCGCGATCTAGCGGGTCATGACCGTCGAGCACAGGATGACCGCGATCTAGCGGGTCATGACCGTCGAGCACAGGATGACCGCGATCTGATCTGCAGCTGATCGTGTGAACTGACAATGGGCCCGGGTCTTTTCGACCCGGGCCCTGTGTCTTTGCACCCTGTCGGCCGTTCGCGTGACCGACTGACAAGATGAAACTCCACTTCGGTGGCCGGACTCCCTAGCCTTACGACATGAGCATCCCCACCGCTGACTCAGCCGCAGGCCAGGCCGTCAAGGCCGCCGACCGCGCGCACGTCTTCCACTCGTGGTCCGCCCAGGCGCTGATCGACCCCCTCGCGGTGGCCGGCGCCGAGGGCTCGTACTTCTGGGACTACGACGGCAACCGCTACCTCGACTTCTCCTCGCAGCTGGTGAACACCAACATCGGGCACCAGCACCCGAAGGTGGTCGCCGCGATCCAGGAGCAGGCGGCGAAGCTCTGCACGATCGCGCCCGGCTTCGCGGTCGAGTCGCGCAGCGAGGCCGCCCGGCTGATCGCCGAGCGCACCCCCGGCGACCTGGACAAGATCTTCTTCACCAACGCCGGCGCCGAGGCCAACGAGAACGCCATCCGGCTGGCCCGGCTGCACACCGGCCGGCAGAAGGTGCTCTCCACCTACCGCTCGTACCACGGCGCCACCGCCAACGCGATCGCCCTCACCGGCGACCCGCGCCGCTGGGCCAACGACACCGGCGTCTCCGGCGTGGTGCACTTCTGGGGCCCGTACGCCTACCGCTCCAACTTCCACGCCGAGAACGAGGCGCAGGAGTGCGAGCGCGCGCTGGAGCACCTGGAGCAGGTGATCGCGTTCGAGGGGCCGGGCACGGTCGCGGCCGTCATCCTGGAGACCGTCGTCGGCACCGCGGGCATCCTGATCCCGCCGCCGGGCTACCTCGCCGGGGTGCGGGAGATCTGCGACCGGTACGGGATCGTGTTCATCCTCGACGAGGTGATGGCGGGCTTCGGCCGCACCGGCGAGTGGTTCGCCGCCGACCACTGGGGCGTCACCCCGGACCTGCTGACCTTCGCCAAGGGCGTCAACTCCGGCTACGTGCCGCTCGGCGGCGTGGCGATCAGCGCCGCGATCGCCGCCGACTTCGACGAGCGGCCGTTCCCCGGCGGGCTCACCTACTCGGGCCACCCGCTGGCCTGCGCCTCCGCCGTCGCGACCATCAACGCGATGGCCGAGGAGGGCATCGTCGAGCACGCCAAGCACATCGGGGAGACCGTGCTCGGCCCCGGCCTGCGCGAACTGGCCGAGCGCCACCCCTCGATCGGCGAGGTGCGCGGCCTCGGCGTGTTCTGGGCGCTCGACCTCGTCAAGAACCGCGAGACCCGTGAGCCGCTGGTGCCCTACAACGCCGCCGGCGCCGCCAACGCGCCGATGGGCGAGCTGGCCGCCGCGTGCAAGCAGCGCGGGCTCTGGCCGTTCGTCAACATGAACCGCTTCCACGTCGTCCCGCCGTGCACCGTCTCGGAGGAGGAGGCCAAGACCGGCCTCGCGGTGCTCGACGAGGTGCTGTCGCTCGCCGACGCGCACACTGTCTGACGTAACGACCAGGACGGCCCCGGGCGGCTCCGACCGCCGCCCGGGGCCGTCCCACGCTCCGGAGGCTCCACCATGCCCAGCACCACCATGCTCCGACGTCCGTTGAACTCCCGTGCGCTGCGCCGACGTTCGGTGCTCGGCGGGGCCGCGCTGCTCGGTGCCGGCGCGCTGAGCGGCTGTGGCATCCCGTCCGCGTACGTGGCCGAGGACCGCCGCTCGGCGCCGGACCGCTCGGAGTCCGACCAGCGGATGGCGTTCTCCAACTGGACGCAGTACATCGACGTCGACGACCAGGGCCGGCGCCCGACGCTCGACGCCTTCACCGAGAAGACCGGGATCGCCGTCACCTACACCGAGGACATCAACGACAACGACGAGTTCTTCGGCAAGATCAGCCCGGTGCTCACCGAGGGCGCCGACCCCGGCCGGGACCTCATGGTGGTCAGCGACTGGATGGCCGGCCGGTACGTCTCGCTCGGCTGGGTGCAGGCCATGGACCGCGCCAACCTGCCCAACGTCACGGCGCACCTGGACCCGCAGCTCGCCCAGCCGGCCTTCGACCCCGGGCGCAGGCGCAGCGTGCCGTGGCAGTCCGGGATCACCGGCATCGCGTACAACCGCAAGGCGCTCGGCCGGGAGCTGAAGTCGACGGCGGACCTCTGGGCGCCCGACCTCAAGGGCCGGGTGACGCTGTTCGCCGGGCTGGACGAGGCGCTCGGGCTGCTGATGCTCTCGCAGGGCGCCGACGTCTCCCGGTTCACCGACGACGACGCGCACCGGGCGATGGACCTCGTGCAGAAGATGGTCGACAACGGGCACGTCCGCCGCTTCACCGGCAACGACTACACCGGCGACCTCGCCTCCGGCGCCGCGCTCGCCTGCCAGGCGTACTCCGGCGACGCCGTCCAGCTCACCGCGGAGAACCCGGACATCGCGTTCCTCGTGCCGGAGGAGGGCGCCGAGCTGTGGGCGGAGAGCCTGATGATCCCCAACCGGGCCGTGCACAAGCGCAACGCCGAGCTGCTGATCGACTACTACTACCAGCCCGAGGTGGCCGCCGAACTCGCCGCCGCCGTCCAGTACATCTGCCCGGTGCCGGCCGCGCGCGAGGTCCTCGCGGCGAGCGGGGACAAGGACAAGGCCGAGCTGGCGGAGAACCCGCTGGTCTTCCCGACCGATGAGATGCGGGCCCGGCTGCGCACCATGCGCGACGTCACCTCGGCCGAGCGGCCCGCGCTGCACAAGATCTGGGGGCGCATCACGGGCGTCTGAGTCTGAGGCTCACCGGCGGACGGCGTCGAGCGCGAGCAGGGCCACGTGGAGGGAGAGGCAGGACTCCACCTGGTCGAGGTCGACGCCGAGGATGCGCTCGACCTTGTGCAGGCGGTCGTAGAAGGACGGCCGGGACAGGTGCGCCGCGTCGGCGGCGGCGGACTTGTTCCGGCCCTGCTCCAGGTAGATCCGCAGCATCTGCACCAACTGGCCGTTGTGCTCGGCATCGTGGGCGAGCAGCGGGCCGAGCTCGCGCTCGACGTAGGTCTGCAGGCGGGCGTCGTCGCGCAGGAGGTGCAGGAGGCCGCGCAGGCGGACGTCGGGCAGCCGGTAGTAGGACGACGTCCGGGCGCCGGGCGCGTCGTGCAGGGCGGCGTCGGCGACCTGGGTGGCCTCCAGCAGGGTGCGCCGGGCGTCGCGGACCGAGCCGACCGAGGAGCCGACCGCGACGACCGGCTCCGGCCCGGGGGCGGCGTCGCGCGCGGCCTCCGCCGACATCCGGCGCAGCGCGGCCGAGAAGGCGTCCAGCGCGGCGTGCTCGTCCTGCTGGGCACCGAGCGCGATCAGGACGCCGACG
>NZ_JBFBDY010000285.1:0-8233 GCF_040683475.1 Kitasatospora sp. NPDC093558
GGCCGCAGTCCGGCTCCTGATCCCTACCGCTCATCCTGGTAGAGGCGCAGCGCCTCCGCCGCCGCCCGGGCCAGCTCCCGGCGGGCGGCGGGCGGGGACAGCACCTCGGCGTCCGGGCCGAAGGCGAGCAGCGCGCGGACGGCGGCCGGAGTGGGGAAGGCCATCGCCAGCTCGACCCACTCCTCGGCCGGCCCGCCGCCCGCCTCCGGCGGCTGCGCGGTGACCCGGCCGCCGTGGACGCGCACGAACGTGTCCAGCCGCCCGCGCCGCACCCGCACCCGGACCGGCAGCTCCTTCGGCCGCCGCTCCACGTGCTCGCGCAGCACCGCCCACACGTCGCCGAGCCCCACTCCGGGCCGGCGGCGCACCGGCTCCTCGGCCGCCCCGGCGGCCAGCACCCGGTCGGCCCGGAACAGCCGGGGCTCGCCGTTCAGGTCGGCCACCAGGTACCAGAGCGCGGCCCGGCTCACCAGCCCGTACGGGTCGACGGTGTACTCGACCGGCACCGGCGTGCCGCCGTGCCGGTAGCGCAGCCGCAGCCGCCGGCCGGCGAAGACCGCGTACTGCAGCTCCCCCAGGTCCGGCCCGGCGGCGGCCCCGGCCCCGCTCGGCAGCCAGCGCGGCGGGTCGACCAGGACCCGCTCGCCGCCGCGCTCGACGGCCGGGCGCTCCGGGTCCGGCGCCGCCGCCGTCACCTTGCGCAGCGCCGAGCCGAGCGCGCCGTCCAGCGCGAGTTCGCCGTGCGCGCCCCGCGCGGAGAGCGCGAGCAGGGCGCGGGCCTCGTCCGCGGTCAGGCCGCCGACGTCGGTGCGGCCGCCGGGCAGCAGGCCGATGCCGCCGTGCCGGCCGCGCTCGGTGACCACCGGGACGCCGGCCGCGGCGAGCGACTCCACGTCGCGGTAGATGGTGCGGACGGACACCTCCAGGTGCTCCGCCAGTTCGGTGGCGGGCATCCGGCCGCGGGTCTGCAGCAGCAGGAGGATCGAGAGCAGCCGGTCGGCCTTCATGGCGCCAGAATCGCAGCAATCCTGACGGCCGTTGTCAGGTTTTACCCGGAGATTGCCCGTTCGATACGAAATCCCGTTCGAGCATGGCGAGTTGACGCCCCGCATGCGGGCGGCCCGGGGAGCCGAAAAGACTCCCCGGGCTCAACAGGCCCGGCCCCGGGGGGCGTTACTCGCGCCCGACCTGCGTGAACGCCATGCTCGGGTAGCGGTCCCCGGCCACCTCGCCGGCCACCGGCTCCAGCAGCGCCAGCTCCTCCCCCGTCAGCTCCAGCGTCGCGGCAGCGGTGTTCTCCGCGAGCCGGCTGCGCTTGCGGGTGCCCGGGATCGGCACGACGGTGAGCCCGTGCACCTGCGCCCGCTGGTGCACCCAGGCCAGCGCGACCTGCGCGAGGGTCACCCCGCGGGCCGTCGCGATCCGCCGCAGCGGCTCCAGCAGCCCGCCGTTGGCCGCCGCGTTGTCGCCGGTGAAGCGCGGCTGGGTGCGCCGGACGTCGTCCGCCGCGAGCTGCTCGGCGCTCTGGAACGAGCCGGTCAGGAAGCCCCGGCCGAGCGGCGAGTACGGCACGAACGCGACGCCCAGATCGGCCGCGGCCGGCACCACCGAACGCTCGACGTCACGGGCGAACACCGACCACTCGGACTGCACGGCGGCGATCGGGTGCACGGCGTGCGCCTCGCGCAGCTCGGCCCCGGTCACCTCGGAGAGCCCGAGGTGGCGCACCTTGCCGGCCCGCACCAGCTCGGCCATGGCGCCGACGGACTCGGCCAGCGGCACGGCCGCGTCGCGGCGGTGCATGTAGTAGACGTCGATGACGTCCACGCCCAGCCGGCGCAGCGACGCGTCGACGGCGGAGCGGATGTACGCCGGGTCGTTGCGGATGCCGCGGTGGCCCGGGTCCTCGGCCCTGCGCTCGATGGCGAACTTGGTGGCGAGCACCACCCGGTCGCGGTTGGCGCGGACGAACGGGCCGATCAGCTCCTCGTTGTGGCCGGAGCCGTACATGTCGGCCGTGTCGAACAGGGTGACGCCGGCCGCCAGGGCGGCGTCGAGGGTGGCCAGCGACTCGGTCGTGTCGGTCGGGCCGTAGAACTCGCTCATGCCCATGCAGCCGAGGCCCTGGACACCGACGAGCGGGCCCTCGGCGCCGAGCCGGGCGGTGGGGAGTGCGGGGTGAGTCATGCGCGCTGCTCTTCCTCTGCTCGGTAGGACTGGCACTTGACGGGTGCGCCGGTGGCGTCGGCGATCTTCCCGGCGTAGAGATCGATCTTGTAGTCGAGGACGGCGAGGGTGGCCTGGAGGTCGGCGATCCGCTGCCGGACCTCCTCGCGCTGGGCCTCCAGCAACTGCCGCCGCGCCCCGTACGTCCGCTCGCCCTCGCGGGCCATGTCGACGTACCTGAGCATGTCCGCCACCGACATGCCGGTCAGCCGCAGCCGGCCGAGGAAGGCCAGCCGGTGCAGGTCCGCGTCGCAGTAGCGGCGCTGGCCCCCGACCGCGCGGTCGACCGGGTCGAGCAGGCCGATCCGCTCGTACCAGCGCAGGGTGTGCGTGGTCAGCCCGCTGGCCGCGGAGACCTCGCTGATGGTGTGCCGCGGAGTCCGGTCCGGATCGCCGAACGGCCGGCCGTACACCTCGGAACAGCTCCGCAGATCGACCTCGACGGGCGCGAGTGTGGCCATGTTCGGTTCCCCCTGTGCTGTGATGGCTACGACGCTACATAGTTGGAGTGCACTCCAAGCAAGCCGCACATCCGGGTGCTCCCGCCACCCGCTTTCCGTCCCCGTTAGAGTCGGGCGCATGGAGAGCTTGCGGATGATCGAGAACTGGCCCGTCCCCCACGCCGCCGCCGCGGTGGTCCGGGGCGCGGACGGAGCGGTGCTGGGCGCGCACGGGCCGCAGCAGCACCTCTTCCCGCTGGCGTCGGTGACCAAGCTGCTCACCTCCTACGCCGCGCTGGTCGCGCTGGAGGAGGGCGTCTTCGAGCTCGACGACCCGGCCGGCCCGCCCGGTTCGACCGTGCGCCACCTGCTCGCCCACACCTCGGGCCTCGGCTTCGACGAGGACCGGGTGTTCGCCGAGCCGGGCAACCGCCGCCTCTACTCCAACGCCGGCTTCGACGCGCTGGCCCACACCCTCGCCGCGGCCGCCGGGATCGAGTTCTCCCGCTACGCCGCCGAGGCCGTGTTCGAGCCGCTGGGCATGCACGACACCCTGATCAACACCGCCCACAAGTCCCCGGCCGGCGCGGGCGGCCTGTCCACCCTCGCCGACCTGACCCGCTTCGCCGCCGAGCTGCAGTCCCCCAAGCTGCTCGACCCGTCCACCGTCCGCCGGGCCACCCGCGAGGTCGCCTTCCCCGGCACCAGCGGCGTGCTCCCCGGCTACGGCCACCGCCGCCCGAACGACTGGGGCCTCGGCTTCGAGATCCGCGACGGCAAGGCGCCGCACTGGACGGGCACCGCCAACTCCCCGGAGACCTTCGGCCACTTCGGCCAGTCCGGCACCTTCCTGTGGGTCGACCCGGCGGCCGGGGTCGCCTGCATCGCGCTCACCGACCGGGACTTCGGCCCGTGGGCGGCCGAGGTGTGGCCGCAGCTGTCCGACGCGGTGCTGGCCGAACTCCCCGGACTGCCCGCCTGAGTCAGCCGTACGAGACCGGCGAGTGCATCTCCCACAGCAGGAGTTCCGCGCCGGTCTCACCGGCCGACGGGTCGGCGAACGCGTCACCGGTGATCCGCACGCTGTCCCCCGGCGCCATCGAACGCCCCTCGCCCTTCGGGCCCGGCACCGTCCGGTAGCCCAGCGCGCCGGCCGTCAGGTGCGCGTACCGCCAAGCCGCCGCGGGCAGTTGGGGCAGCGGCTGCCAGGGCCCCGCGGTCGCCAGCCAGAGCGCCGCGTCGCTGCGGCGCAGCCGCAGGACGTCCGCCCCGGCGTCCCGCTCCAGCCCGGAGGCCAGCAGCGTCAACCCGTTCCCGGCCGGTTCCACCCTGCGCAGCCCGTAGGCCGGGGGCGCGTCGAACACGTCCGGCTGGAGCCACATCTGGACGAACCGGACCGGGCCCTCGGCGCCGCCCACGTTGCGCTCGGTGTGCGTCACGCCCGAGCCCGCGCTCAGGTGCTGCACCATCCCCGGGCGCACCACGCCGCTGTGTCCGTACGAGTCCCGATGGGCCAGCGCGCCCTCCACGACCCACGTGAGGATCTCGGTGTCCCGGTGCTTGTGCTCGTCGAACCCGGCCCCGGGGGCGAGGAGTTCCTCGTTGCACGCGAGCAGCGCGCCGAAGTGCGTGTTCTTCGGGTCGTAGTGCCCCGAGAAGGAGAACGCGTGCCTGGTCTCGACGCCCTCGGCCGGGGTGGAGAGGTAGCGCTCGGCGGTGCGGCGGTGGTCCGCGCGGGGGCGGTCGGGGGCGTCGGTCACGGCCCCACCGTAGCCCGTGCGACCGCTGCCGCCGGGGCGCTGCGCCGGGGGGTGTGCACGAGCAGTCACTCGCGTGAGGCAGTCTTGTCCTTGTGCCAGCCGCTTCCTCAGACGCCACCAGCGACCCCACCGAGAACGCCGCGCCCGCGCCGGGCCGCCACCGCCCCGGCCGCGCCGCGCCGCGCCTGACCCCGCAGGAGCGCAAAAACGCCGCCGAGCGCGCCGAACGCCGGGCCGCGACACTCAAGCGGCTGGAGAAGTCCTCGGGCAAGCTGGCCAGCGCCGCGATCGCGCGCATGGACGACCAGCTCGGCTGGTACCGGCGGATGCCGCCGGAGCACCGCTCCTGGATCGGCCTGGTCGCCCAGGCCGGCATCGCCGCCTTCACCGAGTGGTACCGCCAGCCGGAGGCCGCCCAGGCGATCTCCACCGACGTCTTCGGCACCGCCCCGCGCGAGCTGACCAGGGCGATCACGCTGCGCCAGACCGTCGAGCTGATCCGCACCACGATCGAGGTGATGGAGGAGGCCATCGAGGAGGTGGCCGCCCCCGGCGACGAGGACGACATGCGCGAGTCCGTGCTGGTCTACGCCCGGGAGATCGCCTTCGCCACCGCCCAGGTCTACGCCCAGGCCGCCGAGGCGCGCGGCGCCTGGGACGCCCGGCTGGAGGCGCTGGTCGTCAACTCGCTGCTCTCCGGTGACGCGGACGAGGGAGTGCTCTCGCGGGCCGCGGCGCTCGGCTGGGGCCAGCCGAGCCAGGTCCGGGTGGTGATGGGCAGCGCCCCGGACGGCGACAGCGAACTCGTCGTCGAGGCGATCCGCCGGGCCGCCAGGTACGCCAAGCTGAACGTGCTGACCGGCGTCCTGGGCAAGCGCCTGGTGGTCGTGGTCGGCGGCGACAAGGAGCCGGTGCACGCGGCCAGGGCGCTGATCGGCCAGTTCGCGCCGGGCCCGGTGGTGGTCGGCCCGACCGTTCCCGACCTGCTCTCGGCCACCCGCTCGGCCCACGCCGCCGCGGCCGGCCTGCGGGCCTGCGCCGCCTGGCCGGACGCCCCCCGCCCGGTGCTGGCCGACGACCTGCTGCCCGAACGCGCGCTCGCCGGCGACGAGGCGGCCCGCCGCCAGCTGGTGGAGGAGATCTACACACCGCTCGACGAGGCCGGGTCGGCGCTGCTGGAGACGCTGAGCGTCTACCTGGAACAGGCCTCCTCCCTGGAGGGCGCGGCCCGGATGCTCTTCGTCCACCCGAACACGGTGCGCTACCGGCTCCGACGTGTGACCGACGTCACGGGCTACGCGCCCTCCGACGTTCGTTCGGCGTTCACCCTGCGGATCGCCCTGGCCCTCGGCCGACTCACCGCCGTCGGCGAGCAGGGCTGACCAGGATGTAGGGAACTTACAATCCCGGATGGTTTTCTTCGTTACCGTCGCCTACCCGCCCCCGGGCGCCCGGCGAGAGAGGGTTGAACCGTGCTCGTAATCGTCGCCCCTGGACAGGGTGCCCAGACCCCCGGTTTCCTCAGCCCCTGGCTGGAGGTCGACGGTGTCGCCGACCGCCTGAGCGGCTGGTCGGACGTCGCCGGACTGGACCTCCTCCACGCCGGTACCGAAGCCTCCGCCGAGGAGATCAAGGACACCGCCGTCGCCCAGCCGCTGCTGGTCGCCGCCGGCCTGGTCACCGCCCGCGCGCTCTTCCCCGACGAGGCCGCCGGCCGCGCCGTGGTCGGTGCCGTGGCCGGCCACAGCGTCGGCGAGATCACCGCCGCCGCCCTCGCCGGGGTGCTCGGCGCGCACGACGCGCTGACGTTCGTCCGGGAGCGCAGCCGCGCGATGGCCGAGGCCGCCGCCGTCACCGAGACCGGCATGACCGCCGTCCTCGGCGGCGACCCGGAGGCCGTCGCGGCCAAGCTGGCCGAGCACGGCCTGACCCCGGCCAACAACAACGGCGGCGGCCAGATCGTCGCCGCCGGCACGCTCGCCCAGCTGGAGGCGCTGAAGGCGGACCCGCCGACCGGCGCCCGGCTGATCCCGCTGAAGGTGGCGGGCGCCTTCCACACCGAGCACATGGCCCCGGGCGTCGAGCGGCTGGCGAAGCTGGCCCCGACCCTGACCGTGTCCGGCCCGCAGCTGCGCTACGTCTCCAACCGGGACGGCGCGGTGGTCACCTCCGGCACCGAGGTGCTGGACCGCCTGGTCTCCCAGGTCTCCAACCCGGTCCGCTGGGACCTCTGCATGGAGACGCTGACCGAGCTGGGCGCGACCGCCGTGATCGAGCTGGCCCCCGCGGGCACGCTCACCGGGCTGGTCAAGCGCAACCTCAAGGGTGTGGCGACGCTCGCCCTCAAGACCCCCGCCGACCTCGACAAGGCCCGTGAGCTGATCGCGGAACACGGCGGTAAGGACCAGGAGAGCCAGGCATGACCAAGCCGCAGATTCGTCCGTCGACCGGGGCCCAGTACTCGCGGATCCTCGGCGTGGGCGGTTACCGCCCCGTCCGCGTGATCCCGAACGCCGAGGTGCTGGAGTGGATCGAGTCCTCGGACGAGTGGATCCGCACCCGCAGCGGCATCGCCGAGCGCCGCTGGGCGGGCCCGGAGGAGAGCGTCGCCGAGATGTCGGTGCAGGCCGCCGGCAAGGCGATCGCCCAGTCCGGGATCGCCCCCGAGCAGATCGGCGGCGTCATCGTCGCGACCGTCTCGCACCTCAAGCAGACCCCCGCGATCGCCACCGAGATCGCCGAGCGCCTGAGCTGCGGCAAGGCACCGGCCTTCGACATCTCGGCCGCCTGCGCCGGCTTCGGCTACGGCCTGAGCCTGGCCGACGGCATGATCCGCGGCGGCAGCGCCGAGTACGTGCTGGTGATCGGCGTCGAGCGGCTGAGCGACCTGACCGACCAGTCGGACCGCTCGACCGCGTTCATCTTCGGCGACGGCGCCGGCGCCGCGATCGTCGGCCCCTCCGACACCCCCGGCATCGGCAAGGTGATCTGGGGCTCGGACGGCTCGCAGAAGGACGTCATCTCGCAGACCCAGGCCTGGGACACCGCGTTCGCCAAGTCCGACGCCGTCAACGGCGCGGGCGAGGAGATGAAGTGGCCGGCCCTGCGCATGGAGGGCCAGACGGTGTTCCGCTGGGCCGTCTGGGAGATGGCCAAGGTGGCCCAGCAGGCGCTGGACGCCGCCGGGATCACCGCCGACCAGCTCGGCGCCTTCATCCCGCACCAGGCCAACATGCGCATCACCGATGCCATGATCAAGGCCCTCAAGCTGCCCGACTCGGTGCCGGTCGCCCGCGACATCGCCGAGACCGGGAACACCTCCGCGGCCTCCATCCCGCTGGCGATGGAACGCATGCTGGAGAGTGGCGAGGCCCGCAGCGGCGACCTCGCGTTGATCATCGGGTTCGGGGCGGGTCTCGTGTACGCCGCGGCAGTCGTTACGCTCCCCTAGGCGCGTTTCGCCCCACTCATCCGCAAGCCTGCGTCCGGCCGCCGGTCGGGCGCGTTCAACACCGAAGAGGAGCAGCCAGTATGGCTACCAAGGACGAGGTCCTGGAAGGTCTCGCCGAGATCGTCAACGAGATCGCCGGCATCCCGACCGAGGACGTCCAGCTCGACAAGTCCTTCACCGATGACCTGGACGTCGACTCGCTGTCCATGGTCGAGGTCGTCGTGGCCGCCGAGGAGCGCTTCGACGTCAAGATCCCGGACGACGAGGTCAAGAACCTGAAGTCGGTCGGCGACGCCGTCGACTACATCCTCGCCAACGCCTGAGCGTTCGCGTGACCGTCGGCCGGCTCACCCGAG
>NZ_JBFBDY010000286.1:0-8212 GCF_040683475.1 Kitasatospora sp. NPDC093558
CCAACGGCGGCTTCGAGAGCGGGCTCGCCGGCTGGACCTGCACCGGCACCGCCACCGCCGTCACCACTCCGGTCCACTCCGGCAGCGGCGCGCTCCAGGCCACGCCGGGCGCGGCGGACACCGCCGAGTGCACCCAGACCGTCAGCGTGCTGCCCAACACCAGCTACGCGCTGAGCGCCTGGGTCCAGGGCCCGTACGTCTACCTCGGCGCGCGCGGCACCGGGGGCACCGACCCGAGCACGTGGTCCAACCAGACCACCTGGAACCAGCTGGCCACGACCTTCACCACCGGCCCGACCGCCACCAGCGTCACGCTTTACCTGCACGGCTGGTACGGCCAGGCCGCCTACCTCGCCGACGACGTGAGCCTGGTCGGCCCCGGCGGCACCCCGGCGCCGAGCCCGACCGCGACGGCCACCGCCACCGCCACGCCGACCGCGACCCCGACGGCCACCGCGACCCCCACCGCGACCGCGACGCCGACCCAGACCCCCACGGCCACGCCGACGGCCACCACGACCCCGACGCCGACCCCCACCGCCACGCCGACCACCCCGCCGGCCACCGGTCTGCCCGCCCACGCCGTCACCGGCTACTGGCAGAACTTCGACAACGGCTCGACCCCGCAGCGCCTGGCCGACGTCCAGAGCGCGTACGACATCATCGCGGTCTCCTTCGCCGACGCCGTGCCGACCCAGACCGGCGCGATCAGCTTCACCCTGGACCCGGGCCTGTCCAAGGCCCTCGGCGGCTACACCGACGCGCAGTTCCGCGCCGACGTCAAGGCCAAGCAGGCGGCCGGCAAGAAGGTCGTCCTGTCCATCGGCGGCCAGAACGGCGCGATCACCGTCGGCGACGCGACGGCCGGCGCCGCGTTCGCCAACAGCGCCGCCGCGATCCTCAAGGACTACGGATTCGACGGCGTCGACGTCGACCTGGAGAACGGCGTCCAGGCCGGCCCGCTCGGCGACGCGCTGCACGCCCTGCAGGCCAAGGTCGGCCCCGGCTTCGTCCTGACGATGGCGCCCGAGACGATCGGGATGTACAGCACGGCGGGCGCCTACTTCCAGCTGGCGCTGGGCACCAAGGACATCCTCACCGTCGTCAACACCCAGTTCTACAACTCGGGCGGCATGAACGGCTGCGACGGCAAGGTCTACAACCAGGGCACGATCGACTTCATCACCTCGCAGGTCTGCACCCACATCCAGGGCGGCCTGCGGCCCGACCAGGTCGGCATCGGGGTCCCCGCTTCCGGCAAGGCGGCCGGCGGGGGCTACGTCGACCCGTCGGTGGTGAACAACGCGCTCAACTGCCTGGCCACCGGCAACAGCTGTGGCAGCTTCGTCCCGCCGGCCAAGTGGCCGACCATCCGCGGCGCGATGGCCTGGTCCACCAACTGGGACGCCAACAACGGCAACGCGTTCTCCAACACGGTCGGCCCGTTCGTCCACAAGATGCCGTAACTCCCCGCGGCGCGGCGCTCCTTGAGGGTGGGGCCGGCGCGCCGGCAGCGGGGCCCGCAGTGCCGGTCGCGGTGCTGCGGGCCCCGCCCGTACGTCCGTCGGCGCTCAGCGCACCAGCACCGCGAGCAGGGTGCCGAGCAGCAGGAACGGGCCCACCGGGACGTCGAGTCCGCGCACCGGACGGCGGCGGGCCAGCGCGGCCGCGGCCCGCAGGATCGCCCACAGGCCCGCCAGCAGGACGGTGAAGAACAGCCCGCTGAACGCCACGCCCCAGCCGTACCAGCCGAGCAGCCCGCCCAGCGCGAACGCGAGCGGGGAGTCCCCCGGGCCCATCAGGCCCAGCCAGACCGGCAGTTCGAACAGGGCCCCGGCCGCGAGCGCCACCAGCAGGCAGCGCACCGGAACCCCCGGCCAGCCCTCGGCCACGGCGGGCACCGCCAGCAGCACGGCCAGCCCGGCGGCCAGCGGGAGCGTCAGCCGGTACGGCAGCCGGCGCACCCGGCCGTCGACGAAGGCGAGCACCACACCGAGCCCGGCCGCCCAGGCCAGCGCCGCGGCCGACGGCCCGTCCGCCGCGAGCGCCACCGCGACGGCGACGGCCGCGGCGGCGGCCTCGACCGTCCACGCACCGGCGCCCAGCCGCTCCCGGCAGCCGGGGCAGCGCCCGGTCGGCGGCAGCAGCCGCGTCGGCGCGGCGCACGACGGGCAGGCCCGGCACCAGGGTTCGCCCTCGGGCACGGCGAACCGGGCCACCAGACCCCGCAACAGCGGAGCCACCAGAAAACCGGCCGGTACCGCCCCGGCGGCGGCTAGCATCACCGGCGCAACCCCCTCTCGTTCGGCGCCCACATGACAAAAGCGGGCGCCCGGCGGGCGGGGCCCACCGACCCACATCATCCAACGGGGGAACGACCATGACGAAGACGCGGGGCACAACCCGGGCCGCCCGGGCCGCAGTTCCGGCCGCGGCGCTCACGCTGCTGCTGGCCGCCTGCGGCCCGGACAACGCCGACCCGGCGGCGGTCGACACCCCGGCCGCGCCGCCCGCCACCGCGGCGACCGCCACGCCGCCGGGCGCGCCCACCGCCGCCCCCTCCGCGGCCACCGGCGCCCCCGCGCCCGCCGGTTCGAGCGCCCCCGCGGCGGCCGGCGACGGTCCGCAGCCGTCGGTCACCGCGGGCGGCAACAACGTCACGCAGGTCAGCTACGACCACCCGCTCTCGCTCGGCGGCACCGGCCGCTACCTCGGCAAGAGCTCGACGGTGGACGCCACCGCCGTCTCGATCACCAAGGGCACCGCGAACGAGATCGCCCCGTTCGGCTTCATGCCGGACCTCACCACCGGCAAGACCCCGTACTACGTCACCATGACGTTCACCAACCGCACCGGGACCGCGCTGGACCAGGACGCCTACATGATGCGGGTGTGGGTGAAGCCCAAGGACCACTCGGCGGGCGCGCTGCCGGCTCCGACCCTGCAGAAGACGATCCCGCAGTGCGACACCAAGTCGCTCGTCACGCTCGCGCCCGGGCAGTCGGTGAAGCTGTGTGCCGTCTATCTCGTTCCGAACGAGAACCCGCCGGCGTTCCTCACGTACGGAAACATCCTGGACACCGCACCCCTGGTTTGGAAGGTCGGCTGACGGCACCCGCCTGCCGATCGAAGGAGCCCTCGCGCGGCCCGGCGGCACGTGTTCCAGGACACGCGTCACCGGGCCCGGCGGTGGCCCTAAAGTAGGCAGGCATGCAGGTCATCCAGTCCAGCAAGCTCGCCAACGTCTGCTACGACATCCGCGGGCCGGTGCTCGACGAGGCGATGCGGTTGGAGGAACAGGGCCACCGCATCCTCAAGCTGAACACCGGGAACCCCGCCGTGTTCGGGTTCGAGGCGCCCCCGGAGATCCTCCAGGACATCCTGCGCAACCTCGCGTCCGCGCACGGCTACGGCGACTCCAAGGGCCTGCTGTCCGCCCGCCGCGCCGTCGTCATGCACTACGAGGACCGCGGTCTGCACGGCCTCTCCGTCGACGACGTCTTCCTCGGCAACGGCGTCTCCGAGCTGATCCAGCTCGCCATGACGGCGCTGCTCGACGACGGCGACGAGGTGCTCGTCCCGGCGCCCGACTACCCGCTGTGGACCGCCTCGGTCTCGCTGGCCGGCGGCACCGCCGTGCACTACCGCTGCGACGAGCAGGCCGAGTGGTACCCGGACCTCGCCGACATCGAGGCCAAGGTCACCGACCGCACCCGGGCCATCGTCGTGATCAACCCCAACAACCCGACCGGCGCGGTCTACCCGCGCGAGGTGCTGGAGGGGATCGTCGAGATCGCCCGCCGGCACAAGCTGGTCGTCTACGCGGACGAGATCTACGACAAGATCCTCTACGACGACGCCGAGCACATCCCACTGGCCACGCTCGCGCCCGACCTCTTCTGCGTCACCTTCAACGGGCTCTCGAAGTCGTACCGGGTGGCCGGGTTCCGCTCCGGCTGGATGGTCCTGTCCGGCGACCGCAGCCGCGCCCGCAGCTACATCGAGGGCCTCACGGTGCTCGCCTCGATGCGCCTGTGCGCCAACATGCCGGCCCAGCACGCGGTGGCCGCGGCGCTCGGCGGGCGGCAGTCCATCCGCGACCTCGTCCTGCCCGGCGGCCGGCTGCTCGCCTCGCGCGACGCCGCGTACGAGCTGCTCAACGACATCCCGGGCGTCAGCTGCGTCAAGCCCAAGGGTGCGCTGTACGCCTTCCCCCGGCTGGACCCGAAGGTCTACAAGATCAAGGACGACGCCCAGATGGTGCTCGACCTGCTGCGCTCCCAGCGCATCCTGCTGGTCCAGGGCACCGGCTTCAACTGGCCCGAGCCGGACCACTTCCGCCTCGTCACCCTGCCCCGCGCCGAGGAGATCACCGACGCCGTCACGCGGATCGGCGACTTCCTCAGCGGCTACGCGCAGCCGTAGCGGCTGCGGTAGAAGCCGCCGTAGCGTCCGCAGAAAAAACGCTACGGCCGGAGCCTCGGCCCGGACGGTCTCCTTGGTCGGGGAAAGACCGTCCGGCGGGGCTCCGGCCGTCCTGTCGCCGGGCCGGTGCGAAGTTCGTGCAGCGCACCGGCCGTTGTCAGGGCTGAAGCTCAGGCTCAGCCGAGACGCGCGACGAGGCTCTTGTACTCGTCCCACAGCTCCTTCGGGGTGTGGTCGCCGAACATCTCCAGGTGGGCCGGCACGAGCGCGGCCTCCTGGCGCCAGATGTCGGCGTCCACGGTGAAGAGCAGGTCGACGTCCTCCTTGGCCAGCTCCAGGCCGTTCAGGTCGAAGCCCTCGGTGGTGGGCAGCACGCCGATCGGGGTCTTCACGCCCTCGCCGGTGCCCTCCAGGCGCTCGACGATCCACTTGAGCACGCGGCTGTTCTCGCCGTAGCCGGGCCAGACGAACTTGCCCTCGGCGTTCTTGCGGAACCAGTTCACGTAGTAGATCTTCGGCAGCTTCGACGCGTCCGCCTGGGCGCCGACCTTCAGCCAGTGGGCGAAGTAGTCGCCCATGTTGTAGCCGCAGAACGGCAGCATCGCGAACGGGTCGCGGCGCAGCTCGCCGACGGTGCCCTCGGCGGCGGCGGTCTTCTCGGAGGCGATGTTGGCGCCGAGGAAGACGCCGTGCTGCCAGTCGAAGGACTCGGTCACCAGCGGGACGGCGGTGGCGCGGCGGCCGCCGAACAGGATCGCCGAGATCGGCACGCCCGCCTGGTCCTCCCACTCGGGGGCGATGGTCGGGCACTGCGCGGCCGGGACGGCGAAGCGGGCGTTCGGGTGGGCGGCCGGGGTGCCGGACTCGGGGGTCCAGTCGTTGCCGCGCCAGTCGATGAGGTGCGCCGGGGGCTCGTCGGTGAGGCCCTCCCACCACACGTCGCCGTCGTCGGTGAGGGCGACGTTGGTGAAGACCGTGTTGCCCCAGAGGGTGTCGATGGCGTTGGCGTTGGTGTCCACGCCGGTGCCGGGGGCGACGCCGAAGAAGCCGGCCTCCGGGTTGATCGCGTAGAGGCGGCCGTCGGCGCCGAAGCGCATCCAGGCGATGTCGTCGCCGATCGTCTCGACCTTCCAGCCCGGGATGGTGGGCTGGAGCATCGCCAGGTTGGTCTTGCCGCAGGCCGAGGGGAAGGCCGCGGCCACGTACTTGGCCTCGCCCGACGGCGGGGTGAGCTTCAGGATGAGCATGTGCTCGGCGAGCCAGCCCTCGTCGCGGGCCATCGTCGAGGCGATGCGCAGCGCGTAGCACTTCTTGCCGAGCAGGGCGTTGCCGCCGTAGCCCGAGCCGAAGGACCAGATCTCCTTGGTCTCCGGGAAGTGCGAGATGTACTTGGTGGTGTTGCACGGCCAGGCCACGTCGGCCTCGCCCTCGGCGAGCGGGGCGCCGACGGTGTGGACGGCCTTGACGAAGTCGCCGTCCTCGCCGAGCTGGTCGAGCACGGCCTTGCCCATGCGGGTCATGACGCGCATCGACACGGCGACGTAGGCGGAGTCGGTGATCTCGACGCCGTAGGCGGCCAGCGGGGAGCCGACCGGGCCCATCGAGAACGGCACGACGTACATCGTGCGGCCCTTCATCGCGCCGCGGAACAGGCCCTGCTCGCCCTGGAAGACCTCACGCATCTCGGCGGGGGCCTTCCAGTGGTTGGTCGGCCCGGCGTCCTTCTCCTGCTCGGAGCAGATGAAGGTGCGGTCCTCCACGCGCGCCACGTCGGACGGGTCCGAGGCGGCGTAGTAGGAGTTCGGGCGCTTCTCCTCGTTCAGCTTCTTGAAGGTGCCCTGATCCACCAGCAGGTCCGCGAGGCGCTGGTACTCCTCGTCGGAGCCGTCGCACCACTCGATGCGGTCCGGCTGGGTGAGCTCAGCGATCTCGCTCACCCACGCCACCAGGCGCTGGTGACGGGTGGGCGCGGACGCGCTGACAGCAGAGATCTCGTACGACACGATCGCTCCGTTTCACGCCATCCCGGCGGGGAGACGGCGTAGCGGGGGTCTGAGGGTGCTTGCAGCGTAGCTCCGGGTCCTGGGCCCGATTGCGGCACACCGGTGAAATTGGCGCAGCTTTTACTACAGTCAGTACGATTACTGGCCAGTAACACGTCGCTCACGTCCGGGACGGAGTGCGCTGCACCACACTTCAAATGCTCCAAAATGTCGAAGTGTGGCGATCGCCACTTCCTACCTGTCGGTAACCTACGGACCCGTAAGTAACGGGTAGCATGCTGCGCATGACTGCAGAGCTCGCGCGGGGCGCCGGGAACGCGACGGAGAGCAAGCCGAAGTGGCGCGGCTGGCTGCACGCCGGGATGTTCCCCGCCACCGTCGCGGCCGGGATCGTGCTGATCTGCCTGGCCGACTCCACGCCCGCCAAAATCGCGTGCGCGGTCTACTCGGCGAGCGCGTGGCTGCTGTTCGGCGTCAGCGCGGTCTACCACCGCTTCACCTGGGGGCCGCGCGGGGACGCCGTCCTGCGCCGCCTCGACCACGCGAACATCTTCCTGATCATCG
Source organism: Kitasatospora sp. NPDC093558 (assembly GCF_040683475.1). NCBI lineage: Bacteria > Bacillati > Actinomycetota > Actinomycetes > Kitasatosporales > Streptomycetaceae > Kitasatospora > Kitasatospora sp. NPDC093558. The sequence continues at coordinate 6,993 of NZ_JBFBDY010000286.1, forward strand.
CGGGCACCTACACGCCGTTCACGATGCTGCTCCTGAAGGGCGCCGCCCAGCAGGTGCTGCTCTGGGCGGTCTGGGGCGGCGCGCTGGCCGGGATCGCGTTCCGGGTCTTCTGGGTCGGCGCGCCGCGCTGGCTGTACACGCCGGTGTACATCGCGCTGGGCTGGGCCGCGGCGTTCTTCCTGCCCGACTTCCTGCGCACCGGCGGCGTGGCCGTCCTGGTGCTGATGATCGTCGGCGGGGTGCTCTACAGCATCGGCGGGGTGGTGTACGGGCTCAAGCGGCCCAACCCTTCACCGCGCTGGTTCGGGTTCCACGAGGTGTTCCACGCCTTCACGCTCGGCGCGTTCATCGTGCAGTACGTCGGGGTCTCACTGGTGGCCTACAGCACGGCCGGCTGAGTCCGGCGCACCACGGCGGGCGGTCGTCCGGTCCACGTCCACGGACCGGGTGACCGCCCGTTCGGCCGTGCAGGGGTGCTCGTGCGGCGCCCGGCCCTGCGGCCGGCGGCGCTCCGCCCGGTGGTCCACGGCGCCCGCGCCGCCGCGCGACTGGCGCGCGTCCAGCGCCTCGCGGGCCCGGCGGCAGCGCTCGCAGTGCGCGGCGTTCGGGGACACGGTGGACGGACGGTGGCCGCCCGGCGCGTCCGCCCGGTGCAACGCCCGCCAGCGCCGGGCCACGTACACCATGAGCAGCAGCACCTCGACCCCGGCGACCACCAGGACCAGCGCGGCCCCGTTGATCAGGTAGGCCGCCACCACGGCGAGCGCGGACCCCACCACCACGGCCGCGCCCCACACCTGGGCACTGGCCGCCTTGTCCTCACTGTCAGCCACTACGGCTCCCCTTTCCCGGCGCCGGGCTCGTGGTCGGCTCCGGCCGCCCCACCCCTTCTCCGCTCTCGGCACGCGTCGGCCGACACTGACCGATTGCCACATGGTATCTACCGTCCGTCACTCCCAGCTGCCCCCGGGCGGCGAACGACAGATCAACGTTGCGTCAATTCCATGTGCTGAAGGCGCACTTCAAGCACACACCGCACGGGGTCGCGGAGCGCGCACGACGGCGGGGCCCGGCATGGTTGCCGGGCCCCGCCTTTCTGTGTGGTGATGCCTACCCTCGGCGGACGCCCGCCTTGCGGCGCAGGAGCGCGGCGGCGCCGACCAGTGCGGTGGCGCCGAGCGCCGCGGCCGCCGTCACGGCGGGGAGCAGCGAGCCGTGGT
>NZ_JBFBDY010000287.1:0-8181 GCF_040683475.1 Kitasatospora sp. NPDC093558
GCCACCGTGAGCGCCATGGCGAAGCCGCGGAAGCCGGTGGACGGCGCCCCGGACTCCCGCAGGCGGACGTACCGGTCCACGCCGAAGGCGGCGTAGAAGCGGTGGGCGGCCCCGGCGTCGGCCACCTCAAGGGTGACGGAGGCGAGGGACACGGTGGACGCGGTGTTCTCGTTGTTTCCCATGCCCATCACGCTACGGGCGGCCGTGCGGCCGGGGCTTCTCGAATCCTGACCGGTCGCGGTGACGTCTGCGCACCGATCGCGGTGGCTCAGTCCGTCGTCGGCGTCGGGGAGTTCGCCGTCGCGGAGTTCGCCGTCGGCCCGGCCGGGGCCTCGGGTTCGAGTACGAAGACCGGGATCACGCGGTCGGTCTTCTCCTGGTACTCGGCGTACGGCGGGTACGCGGCGACCGCGCGCCGCCACCACTGGGCCTTCTCGTCGCCAGTGACCTCACGGGCCGTCATGCCCCGGCGTTCGGGGCCGTCCTGGAGATCCACGTGCGGGTGGGCCTTGAGGTTGAAGTACCAGACCGGGTGGCGCGGGTAGCCGCCCTTCGAGGCCACCGCCGCGTACCGCCCCTCGTGCTCGACGCGCATCAGCGGGATCTTGCGGATCCTGCCGCTCTTCGCGCCGCGCATCGTGACGATGACGACCGGCAGGCCCGTGTCCCAGAGCGTCGTGCCCTGCGTGCCGCCCGAGCTCTCGTACAGCTCGACCTGTTCGCGGATCCACTGCGCCGGACTCGGGTCGTACTCGCCCTCAAGAGGCATCGCCTTCACCCCATTGTCCTGTTACGGATGGTGTCGGGACAGTCCAGCACAGGACTCGCGGGAAGGGGGAGACCGCCGCTCCCGCTCGGCCGACGAATTCAGGTGTGACGGCGAGGTTCCGCATGGGAGCGGCGCAGCTGCATCAGCTCGACGCGTACCGCTCGGTGTCGCGGCGGAACTGGTCCTGCCAGTGCAGGAACTCGTGGTCGTCGTCGGTGCCGAACCTGCGCTGGAGCTTGCCGGGGAGGCCGCCGGTGCACGCCCTGGCCAGGTATTCCGCGAACCCGTAGGGCAGGACGGTCAGTTCGCCGTCCCCGTACACGCACACCGGCCACTCCGCGCTCGACCCGCCCTCGATGCGCCACAGGTGGGACACACCGCCGTCGTCCACGCCCCAGCGGACGTACGCCTCGCCGGCGCCCAGGAGTTCGGCTTTGTACGGCTTGGCAGCGGCGACACGGAACGTCCCGGTGATCTCCACGATGCTCGTGCTGTACCGGTGGCCGGGCACGCGCTCGGGCGCCGCTATGAGGAGGAAGTCGTCGAGCGTGCCGGCGCCGTAGACGGCCAGGAACTCCAGGTAGTCCGGAGGCAGCCGGATCCGCAGCGCGGCCTCGGCCACCGCGATGGTCTGCAGGTCCAGCGCCGCCCCCTCCGCGCTGCCGGGCGACGGCGGCAGGACGCTCCGCAGGCGTTCGAGGGCGTCGCTCGGCATCGGTGTCTCCCCTGGTCCATCGGGCTCGCCTGAACCGGAGGCACCGGTTTCGGGTGGTCGTCGCATACGCGCCCGAGGCTATAGCAGGTGCAGGAGCTCCTCCGGCGCAGGAAGTCGGCCTGGTCGACTTCCCACTCCAGCAGCGGCTTGCGGTAGGCGGGCGTCGGTGACGGCCTGCTGGATCGCCGGGCCCCATGTCTCGACCCTGTCGAAGTCCCTGATGGCAACGGGGGTTCGGCACTCCCGGGCCCGGGGAGGCCAGGAGCGACAACACGCAGCCGTACGTGGTCCGATTCTTCGCAAGGGGGCTGGAGTGGCCGAGGGGGCGGACTCTTCTACCGGTGGTTCGGGGCAGCGGGTCATGAATCCGCTCTGGATCATCTCGCTGTTCCTGGGCCTGGCAGAGGTGACGGTCGGGGTGGCCGCCACACAGGCGCAGGGGTGGATCCAGGGGATCTTCGCCGTCTTCTCCGTCCTGTTCCCGTCCGCCGTCGCCATCGCGTTCTTCCGCGTCCTGCTGACCAAACCGTTCGTGCTGTACGCGCCGAAGGACTACTCGGATCCCCCCAGCATCGAGGCCTACGTCTCGGCGCTGTCGTCGACCGCCATCGGCAACCGGGGCAACGTCGAGGCGGCCGTGCGGGCGGCGGTCCAGGAGGTCGTGATCCCCCGGCTCCCGCCGGGCTCCAAACCGGATGCCGACGTCGTGATCGAACAGGCCGTTCGGGCCGCGCGCGAGGACCTCGAAAGCCGGTCGGTGACGATCGACCTCAGTGGGATCGATCCGAGCCTGAGCGGCCAACTCCTGGAGTTCCCAGCGGACGCGGTGACCGTCTCCAACCTCCTCGACGCGATCTACCTCGCCATCCACGACCACGTCGACGCCTACACCTACGGGCGGCAGTGGGTGCTCGGGGACCCGTCCACCGGCCGGACCCTGACGGACATCGGGACACAGGCCCAGGGCAGGAACTACACGGACCGGCGCAGCCTGGGGCAGGTCGGAGTCGGACCGGGGGCCAGGCTGCTGGCGATCCGGAACAGGTGAGTCAGGCACCGAGCCCCGGCCTGATCACGGTCCGAGCCTCGTCCGCTAGATGGGCTCTCCGATCGCCCAGACGACTTCGCGCGGCGCGGCGGACGTCTTGATCTGCGCGCTGACGAGCGCACCGCGCTGGAGGACCACCCAGGTCTCGTACCCGCTCGGCGTGGCCTCGAAGATCATGTATTCACTGCTCGCCATGCTGTCGATCGCCCCGGCCGAGCCGCTGACGGATCCGTGGCCGCCGAGGAGCTCCGCCCCTCCGATCGACTTCGTCGGCGAGCCGAGCAGCGTCACCAGTTGTTCCCTTGCCATCCCCACCTGTAGCCGGGCTGCCGGGTGGTCCTGCCAGGTATTGCTGCCCTTGCCCTTGTTTTTGCGCTTGAAGAACGGCACTTCGTACGGACTCCCCTCAGCGGCCTTTGGCTCCAGGCAGTCTGACCTGCCATCAGCAACATCGGCAACACCGAGGCGGCCCGCACCTCGGGCCGGAATCTCCACAACTTCGCTACAAGAACACCGCGTCACGCCTGCGCAGGCCGTCTCCCTGGAAGCATCCCTGCTGGGCATCGGGGAGGTGCCCGTGGAAGCGGATCGGTGGAGGTTGCAATGAGTGCTCGGACCAGGGACACCAAGCCGCCGGCGCGGCCCCGGCGCTCCGCAGCGATCGCCCGCGCGGTGGCGCAAGGCCTGTTCCTTCTGGCAGGACTGGCCACCACCGTGCTCGGCTTCAGCCGGTTCGCCGACGCGAACGACGTGGTGAACGCCTACCGCACCGCCCCGGCCTGCGGCACGGCGGCACGCGCGCCCGGTACGGACTGCGTCCGGCACCAGACCGGCAAGGTGACGGAGAGGCACATCGCCAGCGGCGGCGACTCCACCTACTACTACGTGACCGTGGCCGACGAGACGGCCGCCACGCATAGGTACGAGGCCAACCAGGACTTCTACTACGCGACGGAGACCGGCAGGGACGTGGACCTGACGGTCTTCCGGGGACGGGTTGCCGAGCTCTCCTCCAACGGGGAGCACACCCAGAACCCGGGCACACCCTGGCTGGCCTGTCTCGAAGTCTCGCTGCTGGCCGGCCTGGGACTGGCACTCGCCGTCCACGGCCTGACCTGGTCACGGATGGGCACGCGAGTGACCTCCTTCGCTAGCGCCATGGGCGTCTTCGTCGCCGCCATGGCGCTCCTCGGCTGCCTCGTCCTCGTGTCGTCGCAGCTGCCAATCGCCGCCACCCTGGCCATCCCCGTCCTCGGCTGGCTGTTCATGACCGCCTGCGTCACGGTGGCCACCCGGGACAGGTGAGGTTCCCGGTCGCCTGCGCCTCCGCCGACGGGGCGGATCGTCGGCGGAGGGTGGGTCAGCGGGTCGAGGCACTTGTGGGGGCGGGTTTCGGCGCCAGTACGTGGCGGTGGTGTTGCCGATGGACGACGGGGTAGATCCACGCGATCAGCACGAGGATAGCGAGCAGATGAGCACCGCCAGGTCGGATGCCACGGCCGCGGGCTCACGGCCGGTGGTGTCGATCACCGGCAGCCCCAACCGCCGGTACTCGCGTCCGTCTCGGACACCCTCCACCAGGCGCTGTACATCGGCGCTCCCGCCGAGGCGCCGCCGCCGCTCATCGTCCGCGCAGTCCAGCAACACCCACGCGCCAATCGGCCAGTCCCTGAGTTCCTCCGGCGTGCACACACCGAGCAGCACGACCGGCAGGTGCGGCATCGAGCCAATGACCGCGCGAACGAGATCGCGGTAGGCGGGCCAGGTCTCGGGGTTCTCCGGAATCCTCCGCCCCGCCAGGGCAGCCGCGGGTTCCATGAACGCGTCCCAGTCCAGGACGACATGACCCGGCAGCAGCCTGGCCAGTTCGGGGGCGATCGTGGTCTTCCCCGAGCCCGGCGCTCCCAGGACGGCAGTGATCGAGCGCCCCACGTAGCCGTCGTTCATCAGAGCCCGCCCTCGGGTAGTCGCGACGCACCGGTCGAAGCCCGCTTCCCAGCCGACCGAAGCGGGAAGCAATAGCCACAGGCCGTCACTGTATGCATCGCCCGCGACCGCCGTCAGCGATTATCCGGTCGGGACGCATCAGCCAGACGCCGTGCACAGTGGCTCCGGGACGGCAAAGACGGTGAATCCGTCGTTGGCCATGGGCACCATCCGCCGATCTTCGCACTGCGTCACGGTGGCCACTTGGGACAGGTGACGTTCCCGGTCCCCTGTGCCTCCGCCGACGGGGCAGCATGTCGGCGGAGGGGCCCGGGCGCGGTTCAGCGGGTGGTGGGGGCGGTTGTGGGGGCGGGTTTCGGCGCCAGTACGTGGCGGTGGTGTTGCTGATGGACGACGGGGTAGATCCACGCGATCAGCACGAGGACGAGGGTGATGGGGACCACCGTGCAGGCGGTCGCGGTGGCGGGGGTGACGTCAGACCGCATGGGTACCGGCCGGGAGGTCGAGTTCGGCCCAGATGGTCTTGCCGTTGGGGTGGCGCGGGATGGTGCCCCAGCGGTCGGCGAGCGCGTCGACGAGCGTGAGGCCGCGCCCTGACTGGGAGTTGGGCAGGAGTCTGGCCGGGAGGACGGGCATGCGGTCCCCTCGGCAGTCCGAGACTTCGATACGGAGGGTGGTGCCCCGGCGCACGGTGGTGGTGAGGGAGAGGTGGAGCTCGTACCCGCGCCCCGGAACGCGGCCGTGCGTGATGGCGTTCGCGGCCAGCTCGCCGATGATGAGGAGAGCGGCGTAGTACGGCTCGGTGGCCGTCAAGTTCAGCTGCCAGGCAGTGAGTTGACGGCGCGCGATGCGGCGTCCGATCGCTGCACCCTTGGGGGTGGCGGTGAGGACGGAGGTGTGGGAGCGGGGGTTGTCGAGGGGGATTTCGGTCGTCATGGGTAAAAGCGTGACGGCCTGGACGTACGCTGACCATGAAGCTGGCGAGCACAGAGAGTATTTGTGTGGGAGCGGATTGTTGCCCGTCACCTCTGGCGGGCGTGATCGGATCATAGGGGTGGTCACCATGGGTGGAATCCGGGACGAGGACTCGAAGGCGACGATGCCGGAGGAGGAGGGGGAAGTCTCGGACTTCTTCCGTGCCATCGGCAAGCAGATCAAGCTCCTGCGGGAGCGCGCCGGCATGACACAGAAGGAGCTCGGCGAGAAGGTCGGCTACGGCGAGCACCTGATCGGCGCCGTGGAACGCGGGAAGCGCACCCCGCAACCGGAGTTGCTGGTCGCGCTCGACAAACTCCTCAATGCCGGGGGCCTGTTGGCCGTCGCGGCGGACGACGTGGTCAAAGCGCGGGCCAAGGCTCGGATGCGGCACCCGCACTGGTTCCGGGGCTACGCAGCCCTGGAAGTCGACTCGATCGACACGCACGACTACAGCACGCTCGACATCCCTGGACTGCTTCAAACCGAGGAGCACGCGCGGGCGGTCTATGAGATGCGACAGCCAGCCTTGTCGGAGGAGATGATCGAGATGCGGGTCTCGGCGCGAATGGAACGTCAGGCAGTGCTCACGCGTTGGCCTCGGGGGATTTTCAGCTGGGTGATCGACGAGAGCGTACTGCGTAGGCCCTTGGGTGGCTGGGATGTACATGCAGGACAGCTTCGCCGGATTCTTGAGGTCGGCCGGACTCGGGGCATGGTGATCCAGGTGCTACCGCTGGACAGGACGGAACACGCGGGCATGGGTGGGCCGTTCATTCTGATCACTCCTAAAGGACGCCCTCAGCACGCCTACATCGAAGTGCAGACGAGCAGTAGGCTGATCACTGACCCGGATGAAGTCCGGATCATGAACGCACGGTACGGCACTCTCAGGGCGCAGGCTCTGGGTCCTGAGGAGTCCCTGGCCTTGATCGAGAAGATCCTGGGAGAACGATGAGCACCGAGCTGGCATGGTTCAAGAGCAGCTACAGCGGCAACGAGGGCGGCGCCTGCATCGAAATCGCCGAAACCCCCCGCGTCATCCACGTGCGCGACTCCAAGGACAAGGCCGGCCCGCAGCTGGCCTTCGAGCCGGCCGCTTGGAAGGCGTTCGTGGACTTCGCCGCGACCGCCGAGGTCTGAAATCGGCCTCCTGACGGCCCATCGCTAGGCAGCGATGGGCCGTCGGCGTACCGTCGTCGGCATGACCGAGCTGACCTGGTTCAAGAGCAGCCACAGCGGCGACTACAGCGCCGCCTGCGTCGAGATCGCCTGGCGCAAGAGCACCTACAGTGGCAACGAGGGCGGCGAATGCGTCGAGGTCGCCGAGGCCTCTGCCGCCGTCCTCGTCCGTGACTCCAAGGACAAGGCCGGCCCCCACCTCACCTTCTCCCCCGCTGCCTGGCAGGCCTTCGTCGACCTCGCCCGCACCCTGTAACTCCCACCCGACAAACCACACTTGTACGGGTCCGGCGATCTTCACTCGTCCGAGCGAAGATCGCCATGGCACCGCCAATCTCCGGTATCCGTCGTGGAGGATGCGCGGAAGTGGGGCGCACTGGCCGCCTCACCGACCGTGCTGAGGAGACACTGATGGAGAAGCGGTTGAAGGCGTGGGGAAACAATCGGTCCGGGCAGCTCGGCGACGGCACCTGGACCGACTTCCACAGCAGCGCAACTACCGTAACCGGGCTGACCAGCGCCGAGGTCGTGAAGATCGCCGCGGGTGGCGCCGGTCCCACCACCGGCCACGGCCTCGCGCTGCTCACCGACCGCACGGTGCAGTCCTGGGGCGCCAACGGCTCCGGCCAGCTTGGCGACGGCACGGTGTTCGGTCACAACACCCCCGGCCAGGTCGCCAACCTCTCCAACGCCACCGACATCGCCGCGGGCGGTGCGCACAGCATGGCCCTGCTCGACGACCAGACCGTGGTCGCCTGGGGGAAGAACAACTACGGCCAGCTCGGCAACGGCGCCAACACGGACAGCAGCGTCCCGGTCCGGGTCGAGGGCCTCAACAAGATCATCGCGATCGCGGCCGGCCTGCACCACAGCCTCGCGCTTCGCGAGGACGGCACCGTGTGGGCCTGGGGTTACAACATCAACGGCCAGCTCGGCGACGGCACTTCGGCCAGCCGCAATGTACCGGCCCCTGTCACCAACCTGGCCGGCGTCGCCCGGATCGCGGCCGGCGCCAACCACAACCTCGCCCTGATCGGGGCGCCGGGCGGTAGCGGCACGACGGTGAAGGCGTGGGGCTACAACGCCACCGGCCAGCTCGGCGACGGCAGCACGATCAACCGCTTCGCACCTGTCGACACGGCGCTCGGGACCGGCGGCATCCACCTGATCGCGGCCGGCTGCAACCACAGCCTGGCCGTGACGGGAGCCGACAGGGGCCTCACCGCCTGGGGTCAGAACACCTCCCGCCAGCTCGGCGACGGCACCACCGACTACCGCACCAAGCCCATCCCCGTACCGGGCCTGACCGGCGTCCAACTCGTCGACGGCGGCCGGGAGCACACCATCGTCCTGCTCGGCGACAACACCGTCCGGTCCTGGGGCTCCAACGGCTCCGGGCAGTTGGGCAACGGCACCACCGACAACAGCAGCACCCCGGTCACCTCGCTCACCGCCCTGACCGGAGTGGACAAGATCGCCGCGCCCGTCGGCGGCGACTTCAGCCTGGCGAACTGAACCACCATCACCGAGAGCGCCCGGTCCGGG
>NZ_JBFBDY010000288.1:0-8109 GCF_040683475.1 Kitasatospora sp. NPDC093558
ACTCCTCCGCGGTCGACGGCAAGACCTCCTCGACCAACTCCCAGGCGTCCTGGATCGGTGACGGCTGGGACTACCAGCCCGGTTTCGTCGAGCGCTCCTACAAGCCGTGCTCGCAGGACGGGATCGCGGGCTCCGGGGACGAGTGCTGGGGCGGCGCGAACCTGACGCTGTCGCTCGCCGGCCACGCCGGCCAGCTCGTCCCCAACGACGCCTCCTGCACCACCGGCGCACCCGCCTCGATGGAGCAGTCCGCCTGCACCTGGCGGCTGAAGGACGACGACGGCACCAAGATCCAGTTCCTCACCGGTGCCACCAACGGCACCTGGAACGGCTCCTACATCAAGCTCACCGACACCCACGGCACGGCCTACTACTTCGGCCTGAGCCACCTGCCCGACGCGAACGGCAACCCGACCGCGCTCGGTGCGGACAGCGGTTCGGCCTGGACGGTGCCGGTGTTCTCCCCGAACTCCGGCGACCCGTGCTACGACTCCACCAAGGGCCAGGCGTCCTGGTGCCGGACGGCGTGGCGCTGGAACCTCGACTTCGTCGTCGACACGCACGGCAACCTGACCACCTACACCTACACGCCCGAGACGAACTACTACGCCCTCGGCGGCGGTCAGAACAACGGGACCGGCACCAGCACCTCCTACACCCGCAGCGGCGTGCCCGCCACCATCGGCTACGGCCAGCACCTGTCGGACCAGCTGGGCAACAACGGCTCCTACAACCCCGCAGCGAAGATCGTCTTCACGCCGAGCGAGCGCTGCACCGCCACCACCCCCAGCAACGCCTGCGACCCCTCGCAGCGGACGCTCGCGAACGCCGCCAACTGGCCCGACGTCCCGCTGGACCAGCAGTGCGACGGGACGAGCACCTGCACCGTCTACGGGCCGACGTACTGGACCACCAAGTGGCTCTCGTCGATCGCGACCCAGGTCCGGGTCAACGGCGCCTACCAGACGGTCGACTCGTACGCGCTGAACCACCAGTTCGCGAACGTGCAGAACGCCACCGAGAACACCCAGGTCCCCTGGCTCGCCTCGGTCCAGCGCACCGGCCAGGACACCCAGGCCACCGGTGGCGCGGTCCCGCCGCTGCCGCCGGTGTCCTTCACCTCCCAGCTGCTGCCCAACCGCGTCGACGGCACGAACCTGGTGCCCGCCCGGCCGGCGTACAACCGGCCGCGCATCCAGCTGATCACCACCGAGACCGGCTCGACCATCAGCGTCAACTACGACAGCAACGTCCTCGTCGCCAACTCGACCAGCTGCTCGCGCGTGAACAACGTGATGCCGGCGACCGCGGACAGTGACACGCGGTCCTGCTACAACGTCAAGTGGTACCTGCCGAACTCCAAGCCCGGCGACGCACCGGTCGACGACTGGTTCCTCCGGTACCCGGTCACCAGCGTCACGGTGAACCCGAACACCGCGGGCTCGACCCCCCAGGCGACCAGCTACAGCTACGGCAAGGCGGCCTGGCACCGCAACGACTCCCCGCTCACCCAGGACGCCGCTCGCACCTGGGACCAGTTCCGGGGCTACGCGAGCGTCACCGCCGTCACCGGCAGCGGCACCGACGGCCCGCAGTCGCAGAAGTCCACGACCTACTACCAGGGCATGGACGGCGACCTCCTCGCCAACGGCACCACCCGCAGCATCACCAACCTCGCGGGCCCGATGAGCGGTCAGGTCACCGGGACCAACCCGGTCACCGACTCGGACTGGCTGGCGGGCCGGACCCTGGAGTCCGACAGCTACGCCCAGGCCAACGGCAGCATCGTCTCCTACGCGGTGAACACGTTCAGCGGCCCGGTCACCACCGCCACCCACAGCCAGGGCAGCATGCCCTCCCTCGTCGCCCGCTACGCGGCGACGGGCTCGGTCGGCACGTCGAAGGCGCTCAAGGCCGACGGCAGCACGTGGAGCACCTCGACCAGGACGACCACGAGCGACTCCGGGCACAACAACCGGCTGTCCACCGACCTGAGCAGCGCCGACGGACTGCCGGACGTCTGCAACAAGTACACCTACGCGACCGGCAGCAACGCGCAGCAGACCGACCTGCTCTCCCGCACGATCGTGGAGACCGGCACCAACCCCTGCACCGCCCAGGCCCTCCAGCCGAACACGGTCTCCGCGACCCGCACGCTCTACGACGGCCTCGCGTTCGGGCAGGCCGGAGCGGTCGGCGACCCGACGGGCACCCAGGTCCTCGACAGCTGGGACTCCAGCGGCAACCCGGTCTACCCGACCGTCCAGACCAAGACGTACGACGCCTACGGCCGCGTCAGCACCGTCACCGACCCGTTCTCCACCGACAGCGCCCACACCGGCGGCGCGACCACCACCACCAAGTACACCGCCGCGCAGACCGGTGAGCTGCCGACCGGCATGACCGTCACCACCCCGGCTCCCGCCGGCGCGAGCGACGCGAGCACGGGCCGGACGACGACCACCGCGCTCGACAGCGCCCGCGCGCTGCCGACCACGGTCACCGACCTCAACGGCCGGACCGTGAACGAGGCCTACGACCAGCTCGGGCGCCTCACCAGCGTCTGGCTGCCGGGCCAGCCCACCACGTCCAGCGCGAACAAGACCTTCGCCTACTCCCTCCCGGGTGTCGTCAACAACAGCGCGGTGCCTCCGACGATCACCAGCTCCACGCTGCGATCGGACAGCTCGCACAGCGTCGGCATCCAGATCATGGACGGCCTGGGCCGCACGGTCCAGACGCAGTCCACACCGGCGAGCTCCGCCTACAGCGGACGGATGATCACCGATGCGATCTACGACTCGCAGGGCCGGGTGGCCCGCGCGAACGCCCCCTGGTACAACAACGACACCGCACCCAGCACGACGCCGTTCCAGACCACCATCCAGCGGGCCCCGGCCCAGACCTACACCGTCTTCGACGGTCTCGGCCGCCCGGTGACCACCCAGTCCCTGGCCTTCGGCGCGGTCCAGAGCACCACCACCACCGCCTACCCCGGCGTGGACCGCACCGACGTGACCCCGCCCACCGGAGTCACGCCGACCTCCCTGCTCACCGACGCCCGCGGGCAGAAGGTGCAGCTGTGGCAGTACCGGACGGCCACCGCCACCGGCAACCAGGCCGACGCGGACGTGACTTCGTACACGTACACGACCGACGGCCACCTCGCCACGCAGAAGGACGCCGCGGGCAACACCTGGAGCCACGCCTACGACCTGCGCGGGCGTGAGATCTCCACGGCCGACCCGGACACCGGCACCACCAACAAGGTCTTCGACCCGGCAGGCCGTCTGGCCTCCACCACCGACGCCCGCAACCAGACCCTCACCTACACCTACGACCTGCTCGGCCGGAAGACCGGTTCCTACGCCGGCTCCGTCAGCCCGGCCAACCAGCTGACCGGCTTCACCTACGACAGCGTCCTGCCGGGCCAGCCGGCCACCTCCACCCGCTACGTGGGCGGGGCCACCGGCACCGCCTACACCACGTCCCTGGACTCCTTCGACACCGTCTACCACCCCACCCAGACGACCACCACGATCCCCGGCTCGGAGATCGGCTCCCCCACGCCGTTCAAGTACGTCTACCAGGCGTCCTACGACCCCATCACCGGCGCACTCACCGGCGACAGCCGCCCGGCGGTCGGCGACATCGCCGCCGAGACGGACCTCTACTCCTACGACACCAACGGTCCGCTGAGCAGCTTCGGCGCGTTCGGCGGCGTGACCTACGACGTCGGCTCGGCCTGGGACGCCTACGGACGCAACATCCGCTCCACGGTGAACCCGTGGGGCACCCAGATCGTCGTCACCAACAACTACGACGAGTCCACCGGCCGCCCGCTCACCCAGTACGTGGACAAGCAGACCGCCAGCACCGGCGCCGTCCAGCAGACCACCTACGCCTACAACGCGGCAGGCCAGGTCACCGCGGTCCGCAACATCCCGGACAACACCCCGTCGTCCACCGACCTGCAGTGCTTCGGCTACGACTACCTCGGGCGACTGAATGCCGCCTGGTCGGACACCGGCACGCTCACCCAGGCCGCGCAGCCCACCATCGGCGGCGTCGGCTCCTGCACCAACTCCACGCCCACCAGCGGCGCTCAGGCCCCGTCGAAGACGACGGTCGGCGGCCCGGCCGCCTACTGGCAGACCTACGGCTACGACCTGACCGGCAACCGGACCCAGCTCGTCCAGCACGACCCGTCCGGCGACACCACCAAGGACGCGACCAGCACCCAGACCTTCCCGGCCGCGGGCACCACCAACACCGGCAGCGGCGGACCGCACTCCCTGACCACCAGCACCACCGTGGTCAACGGCAACTCCACCGCCTACGCCCACGACACCTACGACGCCGTCGGCAACACCGCCGGCCTCTACACCTACGCCAACGGCACGACCACCCTCGGCTGGACGGCCGAAGGCAAGCTCGACACCCTCAACCCGACCGTCCAGATCACCGGCGTCGGCGGCAAGTGCCTCTACCTGCAGAACAGCAGCAGCGCCAGCGGCACCCCGGCGGCGATCGCCGGCTGCACCAGCACCCCCGCCGAGAAGTTCAACACCACCGGCAACGTCCTCAAGGTCTACGGCCAGTGCCTGACGGCCATGGGCACCACGGCCGGCTCCGCGGTCCAGCTGCAGCCCTGCAACGGGAGCTCGACGCAGACCTGGACGAGCCGCTCCGACGGCACCATGCTCAACGGCGGCGCCGCCAACGAATGCCTCGCGGTCCCCGGCGGTGCCACTGCCGACGGCACCGCCGTGGTCATCGCCGACTGCGGCACGCCCGTCCCGGCCGGCCAGGGCTGGAGCGTCCCCGACCAGCACACCAGCTACGTCTACGACGCCTCCGGCAACCAGCTGATCCGCCGCGACCCCGGCAAGACCACCATCACCCTCGGCGGTGACGAACTCGTCTACTCCGGCGGCACGCCGACCGGCGTCCGCTACTACCAGATCCCCGGCGGCATCACCCTGGTCCGCCAGGGCGGCACGTCCACCTTCCAGATCAACGACCCGCATGGCACGGGCACCCTGGCCCTCGACGGCACCACGCTCGCCGAGAGCCGCCGCCCGACCGACCCGTTCGGCAACGCCCGCGGCCCCCAGCCCACCACCTGGGCCGGCGACCACGGCTTCGTCGGCGGCACCAAGGACGACACGACGGGCCTCACCAACCTCGGCGCCCGCGAGTACCAGCCGTCCACGGGCCGGTTCCTCAACCCGGACCTCCTGCTGAACACCGACGACCCCCAGCAGTGGAACGGGTACGGCTACGGCAACAACGACCCGGTGAACCGCAGCGACCCGAGCGGTCTGATGATCAACGACCCGATCACCGGGCTCGGCTTCGGCACGGTCAGCCAGATGGACGACTACCACGCCGACCACAAGGACGAGGACCCCACGCCGGTCTGCACGGCCGGCACTCCCGGGTGCTACGGTCCCGTCGTCCCGGCTCCGGCGGCCTGCACGGCCGGAACTCCCGGGTGCTACGGTCCCGTCGGCCCGGCCAAGGTCTGCACGCCCGGTGCGCCAGGGTGCTCCGGTTCCGTCGTCCCGAAGCCCAGCCCGCTGTTCCCGCCCCCGTCGCAGCCGTACCACGATTCCGTGGAATGCGGCAGCAAGGGAACCTATTCCGAAATGGCCTGCACTGCCATCGGCGCGGCATCAATTCCTGCGGGGCTGGCCCAAGGAACGGTCCAATCGGTCGGCGATCTGAGCTTGCTGTACAGCCAGCAGATGAAGTCGGGGAGTACTCCGCTGATCCGTGCGCGGAACGCGCAAGGAGTGAAGTACATGCGCAGCAATTCGGACCTCCAGAAGGTGGCGAACCTGGGGAAGTCCGACGGCTGGAAGCTCGGCGGCAAGGTTCTCCTGGGGATGGGCGCCGCCCAGGCTGCGGTATCCGGCTATGACGGTGCCAGGGATTCCGGCGACACGGTTGCCAGGTCGGTGGCGATCGGAGGCACCGAGGCTGTCGTCGACACTGCGATCGGTTACGTGGCGGGGACGATCCTGACGCGAGGCGGAATCGCGCTCGGCGGTATGGTGGGGGGAGTCCCCGGTGCCGTGGTCGGCGGGATAGCCGGAACGGTGGCCGCTGTGTATGTGACGACCTATGCCTCGAACTACGCGAACGACTTCATATCCAATGCGTTCGCAAGGATTCCGAAGAGCAGCTGGTTCTAGGAGGTTGTTGTGAGTCAGGGAATCTTCGTCCTGCTGCTGATTTCGGGCGGGGCAGTGTTCAGCACCTGGCGGGCTGTCAGAGTGGCCACGCGTCCGGATCTCTTCGAGCCGTACGCCCGGCAGGAGTCGCTCGGGATCTTCGGACCGAGGTTCAGCCGGGGCATGGTGCGCGGATCCGCCCCGATGGCCGTCGCGAGCTGGGCGCTCGTGGCATTCATGTGCACGGCGGTTGCCACGTCGGGCCGAGCGGAAGCCTCTGCCGGCTCCCTGCTGGCTGCCGCCGCATCCCTCGCGATCCTCGTGGCCGGGGCCCTCGTGGCCGTTTCGGTGGCTGCGTTCAACCGGCCGAAGTGGTGCGTGCCCAGGTACCTCCGCGACGAGCCGGGGGCCTGGTCAAGGCAGGTGAAGCAGCATGGAATCGCGGGATCCTGATCCCCTGATCCACTGACGCCCGGAGGGCGCCACCCACGCGGTGGCGCCCTCCGCGGCTTTCCCGGGTCGATCGCTCCCGGTGTCGCCCCCTCAGAACTCGTCGGTGTCCAGCTCCACGTCGAACGGATCCGGAAGCCGCAGCCGGGCACCGAAGGGATGCGGGCCCTCGACGAGGGTGTAGCCGAGCTCGCCGGGGCAGGAGAAGAGCGTCCACGTTCGCTCCCCCCGTTCGACCAACAGGTAGACCGGGGCGCCGAATTGTGCGTACCGGCGGCGCTTCACCGTGCGGTCCTTGTCGGCGTTCGACGGGGAGACGACCTCGACCACGAGGAGCGTCCGGCCGGCGGGCAGCGCGCCTTCCGTTCTGGCCAGTTCGCGCGGCACGACCGCCAGGTCCGGCACGTAGCGGTTCGCCGTGCCCGGGAAGTCGAGGTCGCCGGAGCCCGCGAAGAGGCCGAGTTCGCGTATGCGCGGGCGCAGCTGCTCGCGGATGACGGTCGCGACGTTCGTGTCGGCCCACGAGCGCCGGACGGGGGTGACGACCCCCTCGATGAGTTCGGTGTCCACGGGCGGAGGCTAGCGGGAAGGTCCGACACGCCCCCTCTGGTCAGATGACTAAGCGCTTGCTTAGACTCGCGTTCACGTGTCATCGCCGTGTCGACTGGAGGCGCCCCCATGTCCGCTGTCAATCGCCAGGTCCGTCTTGCCCGCCGGCCAGTCGGGGAGGTGCGGGACGGGGACTGGGAGGTGGTCGATGGCGCGGTCGGGGTCGCCGGGGACGGGGAGTTCGTCGGGCGGACGCGGTTCGTGTCGCTGGATCCGGCGATGCGCGGGTGGCTGGACGACCGGCCCTCGTACCTGCCGCCGGTGGGGATCGGCGAGGTGATGCGGGCCGGGTCGGTGATCGAGGTCGTCGAGTCGCGGCACCCGGGGTTCAAGGTCGGCGACCACGTCGTCGGGGCGTTCGGCGTGCAGGAGTACGCCGTGTCGGACGGCAAGGGCGCGCTGCGCGTCGACCCGTCGCTCGCGCCGCTGTCGACCTACCTGGGCGCGCTCGGCATGCCCGGGATGACGGCCTACTTCGGGCTGCTGGACGTCGGCGCGCTCAAGGAGGGCGAGACGGTCGTGGTGTCCGGCGCCGCCGGGGCCGTCGGGACGATGGTCGGCCAGATCGCCAAGGTCAAGGGCTGCCGGGTGATCGGAATCGCCGGCGGGCCGGAGAAGTGCGCCCTCCTCACCGAGGAGCTCGGCTTCGACGCCGCCATCGACTACCGCGCCGACGACGTGCGCAAGGCCCTGCGCACGCACGCGCCGGACGGCATCGACGTCTACTTCGACAACGTCGGCGGCGAGATCCTCGACGCCGCCCTCACCCGGCTCGCGATGCACGCCCGCGTCGTGATCTGGGGGGCGATCAGCCCGTACAACAACGAGACCGCCGTCCAGGGCCCGTCCTACTACCTGTCCCTGCTGGTGC
>NZ_JBFBDY010000289.1:0-8081 GCF_040683475.1 Kitasatospora sp. NPDC093558
GGGTCGTCGGGCCCGCACGCGGCGACGCCCGTCAGCCCGATCAGCAGCGCGGCGGCGGCAGCAGCGGAAGCGGCGGCACGGCGCATGAGTGGTTCCCCCCGGGATCAACATGAACATCAGTACGGACATCGGCATGAACGCCGACACGAGCTCCGACGCAGCCATCGACATCGGCACAAGAGCGGTCAGCCTACGTCACGGACCCACGCGGTTCCGGCACCGTTCGGGCACAGTGCGGACAAGACCGAAGCAGAAACCTCACCCGAACCGCCTCGGCCACCTGGCCCGCCCGGCCCAACCGCCCGCTCCACCCGGCCACCGCGTCCCTGGTGCACCACCGCCACCCGCGCGCAGCGTGGAGTGGAGAGGGGCAGCCGCAGCAGCACCCGCACGCCGGGGTTCACCGAGGTGGTACGCCATGAGCACCAGCCAGTCACCCACCGACCCGTCGCCCACCGGCCAGTCACCCACCGACCGGCCGCCCACCGGCCGGCCGCGCCGGATCGTGGTCGGGATCGACGGCTCACCGCCCTCGAAGGCCGCCCTGCGCTGGGCGGTCGGGCAGGCCGCGCTCACCGGCGCGGCGGTGGACGCGGTGGCGGCCTGGGAGTACCCGTCCCTGTACGGCTGGTACGCGCCGGTGGTGGACGACGGCTTCGAGCAGGCCGCCCGCCGCACCCTGACGAGCGAGGTGGACGAGGTGGTCGGCCGGGACCGCCCGGTGGAGGTCCGGGAGAGCCTGGTGCCCGGCCACGCCGCCGAGGTGCTGCTGGCGGCGGCCGAGCAGGCGGACCTGCTGGTCCTCGGCAGCAGCGGGCGCGGCACGTTCGCCCGGACGCTGCTGGGCTCGGTGACCACGCGGTGCGCGGTGCACGGGGTGTGCCCGGTGGTGATCGTCCGCGCCGACGGCACGGTCTCGGCGCCGCCGCGCGCCGTCACGACCACGGCGGCGGGCGGCCGCGAGACCCGCACCAAGGACTGGCAGCTCAGCCTGCACGTCGTCGAGGAGGGCGACACCACCCGCGTGCACGCCGTGCTGGACGCCGACGGCGACGTCCTGCACAGCGACACGCTCGCCCGCCGCAACCCGCGCGACACCCCGGCGGCGGCCGTCGGCGACGACTTCGCCGTCGGCCGGGCCCTGGTCGACCTCGGCCACCAGCTGCTGCGCGCGGGCGTCCACGGCGCCACCGGCCCGACGGAGGACTGAGCCCGACGGAACAGAGCGACGGGACAACCGAGCCGCGCCGGGCAGAAGGGTGAACCCACCCGAGGAGCGCCCACGCCCCGGCCCGGTGCGCCATGCTGAACCCCGACACCCGCCGTCCAGGACCCCGGAGCCGCACCCCTCCCATGGACACCACGACCACGGACGACTTCACCCCCGCCGAACGCGCCCGCGGCCGGGCCCTGCGCCGCGCCCAGCTCCCGTGGGCGCTGGGCGGGCGGCTGACCGGCCTCGCGCTCACGCTCGTCCTCGGCCTGACCCCCGCCGGGGCGGGCCTGGTGAGCGCCGTCGGCGGCTGGTTCGGCGGCTCCCGGACGGCCGGGGTGCTCGGGGGCGCGGCGGCGCTCGTCGTGCTCGGCCAGGCGGCGCAGCTGCCGTTCGGCGCGGGCGCGCGGACCGTCCGGGCCCGGTACGGGCTGGTGACGCAGGGCTGGGCGGGCTGGGCGGTGGACGCGGTGCGCGGTCTGGCGCTGGCGCTCGGGCTGGTCCTGCCGCTCGCGCTCGGGCTGTTCGCGCTGACGGCGTGGTCGCCGGAGCGCTGGTGGGTGCCGGGGGCGGGCGCGGCGGCGCTGCTCGTCGGGGCGCTGTCGTTCCTGCACCCGCTCGTCGTGGAGCCGGTGTTCAACCGCTTCACCCCGATGCGGGAAGGGCCGCTGCGGACGGCGCTGCTCGCGCTGGCGGAGCGGGACGGCGTCCGGATCCGGGACGTCCTGGTGGCGGACGCCTCCCGGCGGACGACCGCGCTGAACGCGTACGTGTCGGGGCTGGGCGCGACCCGCCGGATCGTCGCGTACGACACGCTGCTGTCGACGGCCGAGCCGCGCGAGGTGGAGCTGGTGGTCGCGCACGAGCTGGGGCACGTGAAGCACCGGGACGTCCTGACCGGCACCCTGCTGGGTGCGGTGGGCGCGGCCGGGGCGGTGGTGGTGCTGGGTCTGCTGAGCACGTGGCAGCCGCTCCTGTCGGCGGCCGGGGCGGCGGACGCGGCGGATCCGCGGGCACTGCCGCTGCTGGCGGCGCTCGGGGCGCTGACCGGGGCACTGTCGGGTCCCGCGCAGTGCGCGGCGAGCCGCCGGATCGAGGCGCGGGCGGACCGGCACGCCCTCGAACTGACCTCGGACGCCGAGCAGTTCATCGCGATGCAGCGCAGACTGGCACTGGCCAACGTGTCCGATGTCGACCCGCCCCGGGTGCTTGAGCTACTGTTCGCCACTCACCCCAGCGCGACCCGCCGGATCGCCGCCGCCCGCGCCTGGCGGGCCGGGGGCACGGGGGACGGCGGAACCGCGGACGGACCGGCGGGCGGGCCTGCGGACGGACCGACGGGCGGACCGGCGGGCGCCCCACCCGAAGCCGTTGTATAGTGCAACAAATCCCGAGGAGGTAGGACGCCGTGCCCGGCCGCCAGACGTCGATCGACACCATCCAGCGCGAGCTGACCGCCTTCGCCCGGCGCGCCCGCCACAAGGCCTCGCAGCTGCACCCCGACCTCTCCCTGGTCACGTACAGCATCCTCGACCTGATCACCGAGCGCGGGGGCTGCCGGGCGGCCGATGTCGCGGCGTACTTCATGCTCGACAAGTCCACCGTCAGCCGGCAGGTCACCGCCCTGGAGCGGCTCGGGCTGCTGCGCCGCGAGACCGACCCGGACGACCAGCGCGGCCAGATCCTGCGCGCCACCGACGCCGGGCTCACCCTCCTGCGGGACGCCAACGAGCAGCGCCGGCTCGCCTTCACCGAGCGCTTCACCGACTGGTCCGACGCCGACGTCGCCCGCTTCGCCGACTACCTCGCCCGCTACGGCGCCGAGGGCTGACCCTCCCAGGGCCCTCCCCCGGGCAACCATCGGCCGCCAGGGCCGCCGCCCGGGGTGCGCCGCACCGCCCCCACGGTGTACAGAGGAGAGGTGCCACTACGGCAGCGAGACCGTGACCCGCGCCCCCGCGACCGCCGCCGATCGTGGCGGCCCGACCGCCGCGCGCTGACGGCGCTGCCGCTCGCGCTGATCGTCATCATCACCGTCGTCGACGTCCTCGCCCCGCCGGACATCCACCTCGGCCCGCTGCTGATCGTCGCCCCGGCGCTCACCGCCTCGCTGGCCGGCGCCCGCGCCACGTTCGGCGTCGCCGTGCTGGCGCTCGCCGCGCTCACCGTCATCGGCGGCATCCGGGAGGCCGGCCTCACCACCACCAACATCCAGACCCAGATCGCCGCCCAGGTGGCCGTCTCGGTGCTGATCGTCGTGCTGCGGGTGCTGCGTGACCGGCACGAGCGCGAGCTGGCCCGGGTCCGCTCGGTGTCCGAGGCCGCCCAGCGGGTGCTGCTGAGACCCCTCCCGGACCGGATCGGGCCGCTGCACCTCGCGTCCGTCTACCTGGCCGCCGAGGCCGAGGCACAGGTCGGCGGGGACCTGTACGCGGCGGCCCGCACCCCGACCGGCACCCGGCTGCTGGTGGGCGACGTGCGTGGCAAGGGCCTGTCCTCGCTCGGTGACGCGGCCCTCCTGCTCGGCGCCTTCCGCGCCGCCGCCCACCTGCACGCCGACCTGCCCGGGCTCGCCGCCTACCTGGACGGCAGCGTCTGCTGGGACCTCGCCCAGGTCGCCGAGCAGGCCCGGCGCCACCGCCTCGACGGGGAACCGGACGACAGCGGGTCGGACGAGGTGAGCGAGTCCTTCATCACCGCCGTCCTGCTCGACATCCCCGACGACGACACGGTCGTCCACCTGATCGACTGCGGCCACCCGCCTCCGCTGGTGCTCCACACCTACGGTCTCGGCCCGCTCATCGCCCGCCACCCGGCGCCGCCGCTCGGTCTCGGCGAACTGGCCCCGACCACGTACGAGGTGGAGACGTTCCCGTTCGAGCCCGGCGACCGGCTGCTGATCTACACGGACGGCGTGATCGAGGCCAGGGACGCCCGCAAGCGCTTCTACCCGCTCACCGAGCGCGTCGCCGCCTGGCAGTCCGAGCGCCCGTCCGTCCTCCTCCGCCGCCTGCGCCGCGACCTGCTGGCCCACGTCGGCGGCCACCTGGGCGACGACGCGGCGATGGTCGTGGTGGAGCGCCTCCCCGAGGAGTGAGCGCCCCCCGAGGACTGAGCGCCTCCCCGAGGAGTAGGCGCCTCCCCGAGGACTGGCGATCAGGGCTTGTACGGCAGCTGGGGCACGTCGTAGCAGGTCGTCGTCATCGACGGCACCTGGGTGACCCAGCCGCCCGTGCCGCCCTGCGCCGCGTCCTGCCAGCGGGCGGCGTTCAGGCAGGCGCGGACCGGGCCGGCGGGCGGCGGCTGGGGGACGAACGAGGCGGGCAGGATCAGGCCGTGCGCGTCGTACGGCTCGGCGCGGTTCATGAACGCCTCCACGCAGGCCCGGGTGAGCGCCGCGCCGCAGGAGTCCATGGCGTCGGTGAGCCACTGGGCGCCCGCCCAGCCCTCCAGCTCCCACGCGGACAGCTGCGCCGCCCGGTCGGGGTAGTAGCGGGCCATCGCCGCCCGGAAGTCGTGCACCGCCGGGTACTGCTGGTCCTCGTAGTTCAGGCTGGACGAGGTCGCCCAGAGCGCGTTGCGGCAATCGGGTGAGGACCGGTAGTCGGTGCGCACCGACTCCGACCAGTTCTGCACGTTGGTCACCTTCGCCGTCACCCGCACCCCGGCCTCGTCCAGGGCGCGGCACAGCGCCGCGTTGCCGCGGGTGTCCATCGCGTCGAAGAGCAGCTGCGAGCCGTCGGCGCGGACGGCCGCGGCGACCGCCTGGAAGTTCGGCAGCGCGAAGTCCACCGTCTGGAGCAGCACGCGGTAGCCCTCGGCCTCGAGACCGGCCTTCAGCTGGGCGGCGTAGCGGGCCGAGTCGGCCTGGTTGTAGGCGACGACGGCCGCGCTGGCCGCGCCCAGCCGCTCCTTGAAGAAACGGAACACCTCGGTGCTCTGGTAGAGCGTCCCGTTCCAGCCGACCGACCGTCCGTCGCGCGGGGCGGCGCTGCCGTAGATGCCGTACAGGTGCGGCCAGCGGTCGTACGCGGTGCCGATCGGCTGCCCGCCGACGTCCGGCACGGCCTTGCCGCTGACGTACGGCGCGCCCGCGTAGTCGAGGACGCTGCCGCTCGCGAACGCGAAGACGTGGGCCTGGTCGACCAGGCGGTGGACGCAGTCCTGGTTGCCGATGCCGCTGCCGCCGTCGTCGCACGTGACGACGCGGACGGTGCGCCCGTGCAGGCCGCCGCGGTCGTTGAGGGCCTGGAAGAAGGCCTGGGCGCCGTAGCGCGGGCCGCTGAACACCTCGCTGCCGACCGGGCTGGTCAGCGAGGTGACGATGCCGATCCGGATCTCGCCGGCGGTGACGCCGGTGTCCGAGGCCGGGTTGGTGCCGGCCTCGGGACCCGGGGAGGACCCCGGGCCGGCGGGGGTGGGACGGGCGGTGAACGCGCCGTCCGGGAGCCGGGTGCCGCAGGCCGTCAGCAGGAGGAGCAGGGCCAGCAGGACGGCGGGCACCCGGCGGGGGGCGGCGGCCGTCAGCTGCACCCGGGGATCGGCGTGCCGCTGGCGCCGGCGGCCTGGGTGAGGAGGCCGCAGAGCGTGGCGCGCGCGACCTTCCAGGTGCCGTTGTCGAGGACGGCCTGGCCGGAGGCGTTCGGCTCGACGACGGTGCCCTGGAGGGAGAGCGCGTAGGTGACGGTGGCGTCCGTGGCGTCGGTGAACGTCACGTCGGAGACCTTGGCCTGCACCTGGCCGACGCGCGGGTCCTGGGAGAAGCCCTGGAGGACGGGGAGCAGCACGTCACCGTTCTGGAGCAGTTTGGCCTTGTCGGCGATGGGGGTGGCCGGGGAGAAGAACTTCTCCCAGTTGGCGGTGATCTCGGCCTTCGCGGCGGCGGGATCGGCGGGCGCGGTGCCGCTCGCCGAGGCGCCCGGCGAGACGGCGGCGCTCGCGCTGGCCACCGCCGACGAGATGGCCGCTCCCGCCGAGGAGACGGCCGCCGACGCCGCCGATTTCACCGACGAGGCCGCCGACGAGCCGGACTTGCTGCTGCTGCACGCGGCCATCGAACCGGCCAGCAGGAGCACGAGCAGCGCGCTCGCCGTCCGCAGGACCCTGGGCTTGCCGCTCTCCGTCACAGGCATTGCTGTTCCCTTTCGGGTCTCTTTGGTGTCTTGCGTGTCTTGGTGTCTCGGTCGCTTGCTGTCTTGGTCGCTTGCTGTCTTGGCGTCCCGGATGCCGTTCCGGGCCAATCCTGGAAACGTCGCAAGTGACACCATGAAGGCGGATCGATGGACGAATCGCAATCCGGGGGACGAACCGCCCGGAACGCCGCGCGGGGCTCCCCCGTCCGGCGCGGCGCCCGTCGGCTGCGGGCCCTCCAGGGCGCGCGCGAGTGGGCCGGGTGGCTGCTCTTCGCGGCCGCGGCGGTGCTGTGCGTGCTGGGCTGGTACGGGGTGTCCGGCGAGCGCTTCGCCGAGCAGCAGATCCCGTACCTGGCGTCGTCCACGGTCCCCGGGGCGGCGCTGATCGTGGCGGGTGCGGTGCTGGTCGCGGTGCGGCCGCCGTCCCCGTCCGGGCGCGGGGACCTTACCGACCGCCGGGTGGAGCGGCTGTACGCCCTCCTGGTCGAGCCGGACGAGCCCGCGTCCGCCGACGGCTTGAGCGACGACGACCCCGAGTGGCTCGCCGTCCCCGGCGGCACGCACTACCACCGGCCCGGCTGCCCGCTCGTCCTTGGGAAGGACGGGGCCGTGCCGGTGGACGCGCAGGCCGTCCGGGCCAGGGGCCTGACGGTCTGCCCGGTCTGCGAGCCGCCCGCACCGCCGGTTGACGGGGGTCCCGCCACCACCCGTCCGGGCGAGTCCACCCCGCCGGCCGGCTGAGCCCCCGATGGCCGCCACCGACTCGCTCGGCCTCACCGTCGACCTCGCCCTCGCCGGGCTCACCGTCGGCAGCGCCGCCGCGCTCAGCGGCATCGGCCTGGTGGTCTGCCACCGCGCCACCGGCGTGCTCAACATCGCGCAGGGCGCGCAGGCGATGGCCGTCGCCTACCTGCTGCGCGACCTCGTCGTGGTGCGGCACTGGCCGGTGTGGCCGGCCGTCGCGTTCTGCCTGCTGCTCGTCGCGCCCGCGCTCGGCGTGCTGCTGGACGTCCTCGTCTACCGCCCCCTGCAGCGGCGTGGCGCCGGGCCGGCCGACACGATGGTCGCCGGGCTCGGCGTGTTCGTGCTGCTCATCGGCGTCGTGGTGCTGCTGTGGGGCGCCGCGCCGCTGGCCGGGGCGCCCTCGGCGCTCGGCGGCGCACCGATCCGGCTCCCCGGCGGGCACACACTGCGGCCCGACACCGTCGCCCAGCTCGCCGCGATCCTCGTGCTGGCCGTCACCGTCGCCGTCACCACCCGCTGGACCCGCTTCGGCCTGCACCTGCGCGCCGTCGTCGACGACCGCAGGCTCGCCGGCCTCGCCGGGGTGGACGCCGACCGGGTCTCGGCCGCCGGCTGGGCGTTCGGCTCGTTCACCGCCGGGCTCGTCGGCATCGCCCTCGCGCCGTACCTGCTGCTCGACCCGTACGGGCTGCCGCTGCTCGTCATGGAGACCATGGCGGTCGCCGTCGCGGCCCGGCTGCGCAGCATCCCGGTCGCCGTCGCCACCGGGCTCGGCCTCGGCGTCGCCCAGGCCGAACTCACCCGGCTGCGCCCGTCCGGGCAACTGCTGCCGCTGCTGGAGGCGGTGCAGTCGAACCTGTTCGTCATCGCGCTGCTGGCCACCGCGCTGCTCGCCGGGCCGGGCATCTCCGGGGCACGGGCCGACGTCGCCCCGCTCGCGGTGCCCGGGCCGACGACATGGCGGGCCCTCAGTACTCCCACGGGTTCAGCAC